>CATPBM010000032.1 GCA_955652625.1 uncultured Steroidobacteraceae bacterium | reverse complement strand
GCTTAGGCCTCGACACTGAGGAAATACTGGCGGCGGCGGGCAGCAAGTGGAACTTCCTGCCGTTTCGGCCGGGACTGGTCGGCGGGCACTGCATAGGTGTGGACCCGTATTACCTCACCCACAAGGCGCAGGAGATCGGCTACCACCCGGAGATGATCCTCGCGGGGCGGCGCCTGAACGACAATATGGCGCTGTACGTGGCCGGGCAGATCACGCAGCTGATGGGCCGCAAGCGCATCCACGTGAATGGCGCGCGGATACTGGTGCTCGGCATCACGTTCAAGGAGAACTGCCCCGACATCCGCAACTCCAAGGTGGTGGACGTGGTGCGCGAGTTGCACAGGCAGGGCGCGCGGGTCGACATCTACGACCCTTGGGCGGATCGCGGTGAGTTACGGCACGAGTACGGGCTGAAACTGCTGCGCGCGCTGCCCTCGCGGCACTACGACGCGGCGATCGTGGCGGTGGCGCACCGTGAATTCCGCGAGCTCGGAGCACGCGGCGTGCGCAATCTGTGCCGGAATGCCCACGTGCTGTACGACGTCAAGCATGTGTTCCCCGCTTCCCAGGTCGACGGACGGTTATGAAGGTCCTGGTCACCGGGGCTGCGGGGTTCATCGGCTCGCATACCGCGGAGCGCCTGCTAGCGCGGGGTTACGAGGTCGTCGGGCTCGACAACCTCAACGAGTACTACGACGTGACCCTCAAGCAGGCGCGCCTGGCGCGCCTCACCCCGCACCCCGCGTTCCGCTTCGTGAAGCTCGATCTCGCCGACGAGACCGGCGTCGCCGCGCTGTTCGCACGCGAGCAATTTCCGCGCGTCGTGCACCTGGCGGCACAGGCCGGGGTGCGTTATTCGCTCGAGAACCCGCATGCGTACACGCGCAGCAACATCACCGGCACGCTGAACGTCCTCGAGGGCTGCCGGCACCACGGCGTCGGGCACCTGGTGTACGCCTCGACCAGCTCCGTGTACGGCGCCAATACGAACATGCCGTTTTCGGTGCACGCGATCGCCGATCACCCGCTGTCGCTGTACGCCGTCACCAAGCGCGCCAACGAGCTGATGGCGCACAGCTACTCGGCTCTATTCCGGCTGCCGACGACGGGGCTGCGGTTCTTTACGGTATACGGGCCGTGGGGCCGCCCGGACATGGCGCTGTTCCTGTTCACGCGCAACATTCTCGAAGGCAAGCCAATCGACGTGTTCAACCACGGCCACCACCGGCGCGATTTCACCTACGTTGATGACATCGCCGAAGGCGTGGTGCGCGCCTGCGAACACATCGCGCAGCCGGATCCGCGCTGGGACAGCAACGCGCCCGATCCGGCAACGAGCTCGGCGCCGTTTCGGATCTATAACATCGGCAACAACCAGCCGGTGCAGCTCATGCGCTACATCGAGGTGATCGAAGAATGCCTCGGACGCAAGGCGCAGAAGAACATGTTGCCTCTACAGCTCGGGGACGTGCCGGAGACCTTTGCCGACATCGCTGACCTGGTGCAGGACGTGGGCTACCGGCCGGCGACTCCCATCGAGGTCGGCGTGCGGAACTTCGTTGACTGGTTCTGTTCCTATTACGGATACCAGCGCTGACAGGAGCTGCGTGATGGTTGCGAGCAAACCGCCACCGCCGCCGCGCATGCAGGTGCCGCTGCTGGATCTGAAACCGCAGTATCGAGCGCTCCAGGCGCAGATCCAGGCCGCGATCGGCGCGGTGTGCGCGAGCCAGCATTTCATCCTCGGGCCCGCGGTGAAGGAGCTAGAGTCCGGCGTCGCCGCCTACAGCCAGTGCCGCTTCGGGATTGGCGTTTCCTCGGGGACCGATGCGCTGCTGCTCGCCCTGATGGCGCTCGGCATCGGCGCGGGCGATGCCGTGATCACCAGCCCGTTCACCTTCTTTGCCACCGCCGGAACCATCGCCCGCGCGGGCGCGCGCCCGCTGTTCTGCGATATCGATCCGGTGACCTTCAACCTCAGCGCTGCGGCCGTCGAGGCCTTCGTCGCGCAGCAGTGCGAGCGGCGCGCCAGCGAGCTCATCCACCGCGGCAGCGGCGCGCGCGTGCGCGCCATCATGCCGGTGCATCTGTACGGTCAGATCACCGACATGGAGCCGCTCACGGAAAGGGCGCGCGCCTTCGGCCTGAAGATCATCGAGGACGCCGCGCAGGCGATCGGCGCTGCGGACGCGCGCGGGCGGCGCGCGGGCAGCTTCGGCGATGTGGGCTGCCTGTCATTCTTTCCCACCAAGAACCTCGGCGCCTTTGGCGACGCCGGCATGTGCGTCACCAACGACGCAACACTCGCCGAGCGCTTAGCGGTTCTGCGCGTGCATGGCGGCAAGCCCAAGTACTACCATGCGCTCATCGGCGGCAACTTCCGCCTCGACGAGCTGCAGGCGGCCGTGCTCAACGTGAAGCTGCCGCATTTGGATGCCTGGAGCGCCGCGCGGGCGCGCAACGCCGCGTTCTACGACGCGGCCTTCCAGCGCGCGCAGCTGGGAGATGCCGTCCTGACGCCGCATGCCTCGCTCGGCGTGCGCCACATCTACAACCAGTACGTGCTGCGCGTGCGTGAGCGTGACGCGCTGAGTCAATACCTGACGGCCGCGGGTGTCGGCACCGAGATCTACTACCCGGTGCCGCTGCATCTGCAGCAGTGCTTCGCCTACCTCGGGGGTAAGACGGGCGATTGCCCGCAATCCGAGCGCGCCGCCGCCGAAACTCTGGCGCTGCCGATCTATCCGGAACTGAGCGAAACGCAACTACAATACGTCGTCGATTGCGTCGCCGCCTACTATCGCGGCTGACGTGCGGCGCGGACGGCCGCCGCCCCGTTCGCTCGAGCAAGGAGAGCCCCGTATGACAGCCACACGCCCCGGTCCACGCACGCCCGTGTGGGCGGAGTTGCAGGCACACGCCGAACGGCTCGCGGCCGTTCCCGTGAGCGAGTTGTTCGAGCGCGACCCCAAGCGCTTTGAGCGCTTCTCGCGCGAGCAGGCGGGCCTCCTGATGGATCTGTCGCGCCAGCGGCTCGATGAGATCGCGCTCGCGAAACTGTGCCAGCTCGCCGACGCGGTCGGCCTGCGCGAGCGCATCGACGCCATGTGGCGCGGCGAGCACATCAACAGCACCGAAGACCGTGCCGTGCTGCACGTGGCGCTGCGGCAGCCCCCGGGAGCCGCGATCGGCGGCGCGGACATCGAGAAGCTCGTGGCGGCCGAACGTGCGCGCATGCTCGCCTTTGCGCAGGGCGTGCGGGGCGGCAGCATCCGGGGCAGCGCCGGTGAGGCCTTTCGTCTGGTGGTCAACATCGGGATCGGCGGCTCGGACTTAGGTCCTGCCATGGCAGTGCAGGCGTTGCACGCTTTCACCGCGGGGACCCCGCGCTGCGAGTTCGTTTCCAACATCGACGGCTGCCACCTGGCGGAAGTGCTTGAGTCCGCAGACCCCGCTACCACGCTGTTCATCGTTTCCTCCAAGACCTTCACCACGCTCGAGACGCTGACCAACGCACGCACGGCGCGCGCCTGGCTCGCGGGCAGGATCGGTGAGGCGGCGGTGCCGCAGCATTTCGCGGCCGTGTCGGTGAACAGCGCTGCGATGGACACCTTTGGAGTGCATCCACAGCATCGCTTCCAGATGTGGGACTGGGTCGGCGGGCGCTATTCGCTGTGGTCCTCGATCGGCGTGTCGCTCGCCATCGCCGTCGGTGAGCGTCACTTCCTCGACTTCCTCGGTGGTGGGCACGAGATGGATGAGCATTTCCGCACCACACCCTGGCAGGACAATCTGCCGGTGCTCATGGGACTCACCGGGGTGTGGAACGTCAACTTCATGAGCCTGCCGACGCTCGCCGTGCTGCCCTACGACGACTCGCTGCGCCGCTTCCCGGCCTACCTGCAGCAGCTGCAGATGGAAAGCAACGGCAAGTCCGTCATGCTGGACGGCCAACCGGTGGAGTGTCAGACCGCCGCGGTCATCTGGGGCGAGCCCGGCAACAACGGCCAGCATTCCTTCTTCCAGCTGCTGCACCAGGGCACGCCGCGCGCCGCGCTCGAGTTCCTGCTGCCCGCGCGTTCCTCGTGCGGCAACCAGCCGCAGCAGAACCTGGCGATCGCCAGCTGCCTGGCGCAGGCGGAGGCACTCACCAACGGCCAGTCCGCCGAGACCGTGGGCGCGGAGCTCGGGCGCCAGGGCCTGCCTCCCGCGCAGATCGAGGCGCTCGTGGCGCACAAGGTCGATCCCGGCAGCCGCCCGAGCACCCTCGTGCTGTTCGCCCGGCTCGATCCGGCCACCCTCGGCAAGCTGGTCGCGCTCTATGAGCACAGCGTGTTCACGCAGAGCGTCGTGTGGGGCATCAACGCCTTCGATCAATGGGGCGTCGAGCTTGGCAAGAGGCTCACCGAACAGCTCACCCCGGCGGTGCGGGACCCGGGCGGCGGGCACCCGGCGCCAACCGCGGTCACGAAGCTGCTGGGAACAGTGGACAGATGGCGCCGGGGGGCGCCATGAATCGACGCGACTTCTCTGCCGCGCTAGGCGGCGGTGGGGCGCTCTCAGC
>CATPBM010000031.1 GCA_955652625.1 uncultured Steroidobacteraceae bacterium | reverse complement strand
GCCGTACTGCCTGCGGGACCCCCGCCGATTACCGCCACATCGCATGACTCGGCGGTCATTTCCATGCCAGCGGGCGTGCTTGCCGCGCCCGGTTGCCCGGCTTCAGAGGTTAGCGGTAACGATACTGACATTGGGGAACCAGATGTCCTGCCAGCGCTTGACCTTCTGCCCTGCCGACAGCGTCTTGGGCGATACCGCTTGCGGTGTGCCGAACTGCGCTGCCCGGTCGACAACCCTTGCGTTTACGGCGGCGTAGAGCCGTCCGTCCTCATTAAATAGCGCACTCGCCAATACGCCGCAATTCCTGCAGAGCAGAAGCTCGGCCTGACCGCTCCCCTGGCGATAGCGGCTGGTTTGACCCTCCTCTTTCAGGCGGATGCGCAGGGCTCCTTTCGGGTCAGACACATACGCGGCGCCGTGCTTGCTGCAGAAGTCGCAGTCACAGGTCCTCGGGTTGTACGCCTCGGGAGGCCGCGTCATCTCGAGCTCGACGCGGATATTCCCGCAATGGCAGCCGCCAGTTGCCGTATGCATGAGCTTGACTAGGAAACTGGCGGCGCGCCGCCTTCGCTGCGGCGGCGTTCGACGAACGCCGTCAACTCCTCGCGTATCGCCGGGTCCATGGCCGGAGGCTGAAAGGCAGCGAGCGTATCGCGGCACACGGCGCCGGCGCGCTCGGTCGCCGTCTTGGCGCCGGCGTCCGCCCAGGCACCGAAGTTGCGCCAATCCGAGACCAGCGGAGTGTAGAACGCGTCGCGGTAGCGCTGCATGGTGTGGGCGGCGGCAAAGAAGTGCCCGCCCGGTCCAACCTCCGCCACCGCTTCGACGCCGATCTCCTCGGCCGATGCGGACACCGGCTGGAAGAGCTCCGCGAACATCTGCAGCATCTCGACATCGAGGATGAACTTCTCATATGAGGCGGTGAGTCCGCCTTCGAGCCAGCCGGCGGCGTGCAGGACGAAATGGCACCCGCCAAGCAGCGCGCCCCACAGGCTCATCTGCGACTCATAGGCAGCCTGCGCGTCCGGCGCATTGGCTGCCGTCGCGCTGGAGCAGCGCCAGGGGACGCCGATGCGACGGGCAAGCTGGCCGGCGCCGAAGGCCGCCTTGGCATACTCGGGCGTACCGAACGCCGGCGATCCTGACTTCATGTCCACGTTGGAGGTGAAACTGCCGTACATCACCGGGGCGCCCGCGCGCACGGTCTGCGACAGCGTGATGCCAAAAAGCGCCTCGGCGTGGGCGAGCGTCAGAGCCCCGGCAATCGTGATCGGCGCCATCGCGCCGGCCAGTGTGAATGGAGTGACGATCATCAGCTGACCGTGCGCCGCGAATTCCATGATGCCCTCGGTCATCGGGACATCGAGCTGTAAGGGAGAGTTGGTGTTGCAGATGCTGTAGCAGCGCGGCTCCCCATGGAAGGTTGCTTCGTCAATTCCATGGGCGATGCACAGCATCGCGAAGCTGTCGGCGAGCTGCGCGTCGCCGCGACAGTAGAAGTAGGGGGCCTTGTCGCCCAGAGTCAGCTGCGCGAATGTCGTGTCGAGGTGACGCACGGACACGTCCACATCCTGCGGCTCGGTCATCTGGCCGAGTACGTGTATGACGTCGAAGGCCTGCGCGAGCCGTACGAAGTCCCGATAGTCCTCCATCGATCCGGTGCGTTTGCCGCGCTGCAGATCGCTCACGCTGGGCGGCCCGGCGACCGGGGCGAACACCACGTGACGTCCCCCCACCCGGCACGAGCGCGCCGGCTCGCGCGCGATCAGGTTGACCTCGGCGGGTACGGACGCCAGCGCCGCTGTCACCAAGCCGCAATCGAGCCGCACGATGTTGCTCGTCTCGTCCACCGTGGCGCCGGCCCTGGCGAGCGCCGCTCGCCCCCGCGGCGACAGCACGCGCATGCCCTGGCGCTCGAGAATCCCGAGGGCAGCCGCGTGCATGCTCTCGACCTGATCTTCCGAAAATATCCTGACCGGCTCGAAGGGGTTGAGGAGATTGCGGTAGCGTGTCGAGCGCGCCGGCTGCTCGGCCGTGGCAGCCCTGTTGGGGTCGCGTCTGCGAGGTCTCATCGGCCAAGTATGCCACCGCTTAGGTGCGGCCGATGGCGTGGCGCGACGGACCCTCGTGCGTGGCGGCGGCTATTTCTGCTCCGCGTAGATTCTCACGAGCCGATAGAGGAAATCGCGGCACTCCAGCAGCGACCTCACGCCGACATATTCGTTAAGGCCGTGGATATTGCCGAAATCGGGCCCCAGGAATAGCGGCTCGATGCCATAAGTGCGGATGCCGGCCGCGTTCAGGAACTGCCCGTCCGTGGCGCCCGGCTGCAGGATCGGCAGCACCGGCACCCCGGGCCAGAAGCGCGCCGCGAGGCTCTCGACCGGACCCAGGATCTGGCGCGTCAACGTCGGGGGCGGAGAGCTCGGCCCGCGTATTTCCAGCGTGGTCACCTTGACCGCCGGATCTGCCACCAGCTCTTCGAGTCTGGCGCGCACCGCCTCTGGCGGGACGCCGGGGAAGATGCGGCAGTTGACGTTGGCCCTGGCCCGCTGCGGCAGGGCGTTGGTCGCATGCCCGGCGTCCAGCATGGTCGCGACACAGGTGGTGCGCAGGGTTGCGTTCCAGCCCGGATCCTTCGCCGACACCAGCGCGATGGCCTGCGCATCGCCAGGGTCGCGCACCAAAGCCTGCATGGCGTTGGCGGCGGCCGTGTCGCCTTTCGCCGCCTGTATCTTCGCCATGCCAGTGAAGTAGGCCCGGTTGGCGTCGGTGAACTGCGCTGGAAACGTGTAGGCCTCCACCTTCTTGAGCGCCCCGGCCAGTCGATAGATGGCGTTGTCCTTCACGGGCAATGAACTGTGGCCGCCGCGATTCGTCACTTCGAGGCGGAAATTCTGCGACGTCTTCTCGCCCGCCTGGATCTCGAGCGCAACACGATGGCCCTCGGCGTCGAGCTCCCCGCGTGCGCCCTCGTTGATCGCGAACTCCGCGTCGATGAGGTCGCGCCGGTTTTCGGTGAGCCATTGCGCGCCGTTCAGGGCGCCGGAGGTTTCCTCACCGCAGGTGAGAGCGAGCTTGATGGTGCGCAGCGGCCGGTAATTCGCCTCGCGGAAACGCATCAGCGTGTCGACCCAGATCGCGCCCTCCGCCTTGTCGTCGACCGCACCGCGCGCGTAGAAGTTGCCGTTCTCCTCCACGAGCGTGAACGGATCGCGCGTCCAGTCTTCGCGCTTCGCCTCGACCACATCGAGGTGTGCCAGCAGCAGGATCGCCCTGCGCTTCGCGTCGCGCCCCGGGTAGACCGCCACCAGGCCGCCTTCCTTCGGATGCCCAGGGGCCGTGAAGAGATGCAGCTCGCTGTCGGGGAACCCGGCTCCCCGCAGGCGCGCGGCCATGCGCTCGGCGGCGAGCGTGCAGCTGCCGGCGGACAGGCTGGTATTGGTCTCCACCAGCTCCTTGTACAGCTCCCGGAAGCGAGGCTCGCCAGTGGAGGCTTGCGGGCGGGCGGGTATGCAGGTGCACAGGCACAGGACCGTCGCGGCGAGCACGGCAGGCGTCTTGGTCATCGATCTCTCCCCGATTGCCGCGGCGATTAGACGTGCTCTACCCGCGGATGCGCAAGGGGTTGCCGCGCGGCGAACGGTTATCGACACGCGATCGGGCACTGCCGCAGACGAGTGTTTGCGCAATCGGACACGTATCATGGCTCCCTTCGAAAAAATCGGCCGCGGAAGGAGCTTTCATCATGCAGGCGTTGTGCATCCCGGGGGGAGTGTTACTGGCGTGTGTTCTCGGGCCGGGGCTCGCGGTCGCGGACGAGGCGGCAAGCGCTCGTGCCGGACGTGTGCCGCAGACCATGCGGGCCGCGGCAATCGATCGCAGTGGGGGCCCGGAGATGATCACGCTTCACACGCTGCCCGTTCCCAAGCCCGCCGCCGACGAAGTACTGATCGCCCTGCACACCGCAGGTGTTGGCATCTGGGACGCGGGCCTGCGCAAACACCCGGAGGAAATCAAGCATGGCCGCTTCCCGCTCGTGCTGGGCACGGACGGCGCCGGCGTTGTGGCCGCCGTGGGTTCTGGCGTGCGCGGCTTTACGGTTGGCG
>CATPBM010000030.1 GCA_955652625.1 uncultured Steroidobacteraceae bacterium | reverse complement strand
GGTCCGGAGGGCCCGTCGACCGACCTGACATCCGGGGCAAGCTGGATGAGGTAGCCGGAAGCGAACCGTGCGGCAAGCCCGAGATGCCGCAGCAGCTGTACCAGGAGCCATCCCGAATCGCGGCACGATCCCGAAGCGTTCAAAAGCGTCTCTTCAGGGGTCTGGACGCCGGGCGCGAGTCGAATCAGATAGCGAACATCACGGGCCAAGCGGCCATTCAAGCCGACGAGAAAGACCGCAGTGGCAACGGGCGAGCGGGCAATCGAAGCGAGGTACTCCGCAAACCGCGGACCGGCGGGCGACTTCGCCAGGTACGGCGCAAGATCGATCTTCTCCTGCGCCGTGTAAGTGAACGGAAAGCGCTCCGCGTGGGGCTCGAGAAAGAAGTCGAACGGATTGAGTACCGCCATTTCCGCGATCAGGTCGACCTCGATGCGCAGGTGCTCGGTTTTGTCCGGAAACACCACGCGCGCGAGATAATTCGACTGCGGATCCTGCTGCCAGTTGATGAAGTGCCGGGCGGGCTCGATCCTCATCGAATAGGAAAGGATGCGTGTGCGCGCATGCGGGGCCGGCCGCAGGCGCACCAATTGCGGACTCAGGCCAACGAGCCGGTCATACCGGTAGTGCGTAACGTGGTTGAGCGCAACATGGATGGACACGGATGAGCATTATACGGATGCCCCGGCGGCAAGGGGGACGGCACCGGCGACCTCTTTGCACCACTCTGCGCAAAGTAAAGGCACCAAATTGGGTCAGACGAAACGACTTTCGATTGCCGCCCAACTGGGCGAGTATGCTTAACGGAGCGTCAGAGTTTCCGGCCCACGCCCTTAGCGAGCGCCGATGAGCATCGATTGGACCAGCTACCGCACGACCGACCTGCATGACGAGCTGATCGGCCCGGGCGGCGGCGCGCGTGTCGCTGGTCGGGCGCTGATACGACATCTTTCGGAGCTTGGTTGCGAGGAGATCGGTGCACGTCAGAAGGCGGCAGATCTCGCCATCAAGGTGATGGGCATGACCTTCACGGTGTATCACGAGCAAGGTGGGTCGATCGATCGCGCCTGGCCGCTCGACATCATCCCGCGCATCATTTCGTTGAAGGAGTGGCGCCGCATCGAGTCCGGTCTGAAACAGCGTGTCGCCGCCCTCAATCGATTCATCGACGATGTTTATCGCGCGCAGAGCATCGTCAAGGACGGGGTGTTTCCACGCGAGGTCATCGCATCTTCAAAAAACTTCCGCCCGGCCTGCATCGGTATCAGTCCGCCGCACGGCTGCTGGGCCCACATCTGCGGCTCGGATCTGGTGCGCGACAAGGACGGCACGGTCTACGTGCTCGAGGACAACCTGCGCGTGCCTTCCGGTGTTTCGTACATGATCGAGAACCGGCAGGTCTTAAAGCGCGTGTTGCCTGATCTGTTTGAGGACATCGCGATCCTGCCCGTCGATGATTATCCCTCGCAGCTGCATGACATGCTGGTAGCGCTGTCACCCCGACTCGGGCGCCTGCCGGAGGTCGTAGTGCTCACGCCCGGCATCTACAACTCAGCATACTTTGAACATTCGTACCTCGCACGGCAGATGGGCTGCGAACTCGTGGAAGGAAAGGATCTTGCCGTACACGAGGATGACTGCGTGTACATGCAAACGATCGACGGCTGGACGCGTGTCGATGTGATCTACCGGCGGATCGACGATGACTTCCTCGATCCCGAGTGCTTCCGGGCAGACTCCTCGCTTGGTGTCCCGGGACTCATGCGTGCGTGGGCAAAGGGCAACGTAGCCTTGGCTAATGCTCCCGGCGCCGGCGTCGCGGACGACAAGCTCGTGTACACCTACGTACCCGAGATGATCCGCTATTACCTCGGCGAGGATCCAATTCTGCCGAACGTTCCGTCATGGCGCTGTGCGCAGCCCGAACAGCTGGAACACGTTCTGCGCCATCTCGATTCGCTGGTGGTGAAACCGGTGGATGGCTCCGGTGGCTATGGAATGCTGATGGGCCCGACGGCGAGCCAGCGCGAGCGCAATCAGTTCGCCACACAGCTGAGGGCCGCGCCGCGCAACTTCATCGCCCAACCGGTGATAACGCTGTCTACCGTGCCGACCTTCGTCGGTGACCGCATCGAGCCGCGGCATGTGGATCTGCGTCCCTTCATCCTCAGTGGTCCGCAGACCTATATCACGACCGGGGGACTGACCCGCGTTGCTCTGCGTGAGGGCTCGCTCGTGGTCAATTCCTCGCAAGGCGGTGGCAGCAAAGACACCTGGATCGTCGACCTGGAGGCATGAGCGGTGCTCGCGCGTGTCGCGGAGAATGTGTACTGGCTGGCCCGCTACCTCGAGCGCGCCGAGAACACCGCGCGCCTGGTCAACGTCAACGCGAATTTGCTTCTCGACCTGCCGCCTGAATTACGGCCAGGTTGGTTACCGCTCCTCGACATCACCGGCAGCCGCCAGCTTTTCGATGCCCACGAGCGGCGGGCCGAAGAGCGTGACATCATTCATTTCCTGATTGCGGACCTCGACAATCCCGGGTCGATCCTGTCGTCGGTCCACTCCGCACGGGAAAACGCCCGCACGCTGCGCGACGTTCTGCCGACGGAAGTTTGGGAACATCTCAATGAGCTGTTTATGGAAATCAAGGAGCAGCTGCCCGGGGCGTTGGGCAAGCGAGCCCGCTTTAATTTCTTGCAGCGCGTCATACGTGGCATGCAGACCCTGACCGGCGAGCTCGAAGGAACGATGGTCCGCAATCACGCGTTCACGTTTCTCATGCTCGGCCGCAATCTGGAGCGCACCGATATGACCAGCCGGATAATTGATGTGCGTTTCCCGCAGCTGCGCTCCGCGGACGCGCCGGAGCTGCGGCCGTTCGACACGATCCAGTGGGTACACCTGCTGAAGTCACTGTCAGGCTATCAAGCGTACTGCTTGAGTCAGGGAGTCCGCATCAGCCGCCCAGCCGTACTCGAATTCGTGCTGCGCCACCACCAGTTCCCGCGCGCGTGCCTGTTCTGCCTGAAAGAGGTGGAGAATCTCCTGCGGGCGCTGCCTCGCAACGCTGAGGTATTGGAAGTACTGGGCAAGGCGCGGAGCTTCGTCGACAATGCGCCGCCGACTGCTCTCCAGCCACTCGCTCTGCATGAACTCATTGATAGATTGCAGTTGCACATCATTGAAGTGCACGAGGAAGTCGCGCGGACCTATTTCCGGGCGCGCGCGGCAACCGACGCGCAGCTGCAGATACAAACTTCCAGCGATGAACGGCAGGCGTTGCCTGCGCCGTTGGAGGCCCCTTCGAGATGAGTTTCGGTCACGAATCGTGCTGGCAGCACAGTGTCAATGCGATCTAGCGCTAGGCTACTTCATCAGTCCAGACCTTGAATCCGACAAGGGCGTTGGCCCCGAAGGTCGTGCTTATGGCAACGTCAATCGCGTCGCGACCTCTTGCCATCAGTATTCGCCCGATTCGCGGAATGTGGTTGCGGGGATCGAACGTGTACCAGCATCCACCGAGATACGCTTCGAACCAAGCGGAGAAGTCCATTGGAGCGTAGGGCGGGGGTATGGCTATGTCGCTGAGATAACCAGTGCAGTAGCGGGCTGGAATATTCATGCAGCGACACAAGGAAATAGCC
>CATPBM010000029.1 GCA_955652625.1 uncultured Steroidobacteraceae bacterium | reverse complement strand
CACGTGTGGTTCAACCCCGGCTTCGCCTGGTTCCTGCCGGTCCTGCCGTTCGGATACGCCACATACTGGTGGGGTGGCGTGCCCTACTACTACTGGAACAACCTCTACTACACCTATAGCCCGGGCGAGAGCGGCTATGTGGTGACCGATCCCCCGCCGGTGGGCGATGGCAGCACCGATGCGACGGCCGATGCGGGCGCGGCGCAGTACAGCACGGCTCCCGATCAATACAGCGATGGGGGGCGGTCGGGCGCCGTGGACGTGTATCTCTATCCGCGCAACGGGCAGAGCGCGGAGCAGACCCAGAACGACCGCTATGAGTGTCACAGCTGGGCCGTGAACCAGGCCGGGTTCGATCCGACGCGCTCCTCGCAACAGTCTTCCGGAAGCGCAGCAGACTACCGGCGCGCCATGATTGCCTGCCTCGACGCGCGCGGTTACAGCGCACGCTGAAGATCAAGCCGCTTCAACTCAGACAAGGCCGCGGTGCGTCGAGCGCCGCGGCCTTTGTGTCTGGGGCGCCTGGCGCCGCAAAGCGCGCGGTACACTGCGGGCGTGGCGGATACGGCGGCGCAGTTGGTGTTCCTTTTCGACGTGGACAACACGCTGCTGGACAACGATGCGGTGCAGGCCGATCTCAGCGCGCACCTCGAGCGCGAGTTTGGCCGGGCAAGCCGCGATCGGTACTGGGCGATCTTCGAAGAGCTGCGCGCCCAGCTCGGGTACGCGGATTACCTGGGAGCACTGCAGCGTTACCGTTTGGAAAACCTCGGCGATCCGCAGATATTGCGGATTTCGCTTTTCCTTGTGCACTACCCGTTCAGTGACCGGCTCTATCCGGGGGCGTTGGCGGCGCTCGCGCGCTGCCGCAGCCTGGGCCTCACCGTCATACTCTCCGACGGCGATGTGGTCTTTCAGCCGCTCAAGGTGCAGCGAGCAGGCCTCTGGGACGCCGTTGAGGGGCGCGTGCTCATCTATCTGCACAAGGAGCAGATGCTCGACGCCGTGGCGCGCCGCTACCCCGCGCACCACTACGTCATGGTGGATGACAAGCTGCGCATCCTCGCCGCCATGAAACAGGTATGGCGCGAGAGACTGACGACGGTATTCCCGCGCCAGGGGCACTACGCGCTCGATGCGCGCGAGACCGCATCCTGGCCCGCGCCGGACCTGACGCTCGCGAGCATCGCAGAGCTGGGTACCTGTCCTCTGCCCATGCTGCCTGGCACGATCACGAATCAGCGGTTACGCTAGCAGGCCGCACATCGGCGCACGGCGCACGCGACCCAAGGCGGAGGATGGACATGTCTTCAGAGCGTCCGTGGCTGGACAGTCTTCGCGAGAGCAGCGCCGCGCTTCAGGGGGTGCTCGGCGCGCTGCTGGAGGCGGAGCGCCACTTTTCGCCGCCGGCGTCTCCGCTGGAACGGTTGCAGCAGATCACCACCAGTCCGGAGTGGGCCTGGCTGCAGCCCCTGTACGGGCTGATCGCCGATGTGGATCACGCGCTCGCCTATGCGTACGACCTGCCCGCCAGCGAGAGCGCCGCGATCGGCGCACACGCGCGCGAGCTGCTGGCCGGGGGCGGCGCGCCCGCCGAGCAGCCCTTTCTGCAGCACTACCGCGCCTTGCTGCAGACCGACCCGGCGGTGGCCATGGCGCACGCTGCGGCGCTGCGTGCGCTGCAGGCGCTGCCGCCGGAGGCCGCCAATCAGTCCGAGCGGCTGCATGCCCGCCACCAATGGAATGAGCGGCGGCGGTTCCTGCGCATGAAACCGCGCGGCCGGGGGACTTCCTGAGGAGGCCGCAGGGCTAGAGGGGCGAATCCGGAGCTTCGCGGGTGCGGATCTGCAGCTCGTGCCGGTTGTAGTCAATGACCATGACGTCGAAGGACCCGAGCAGGTCCATGCCGAGCGTGAGAGTCGGCTCGTTGGTCATCTTCCAGTGCTGGAACAGATACATGTCGCCGAAGGTGACGTGCACACCGCGAATGGTCAGGTTTCCGAAGTCGATATCGGGGAGCAGAATGTTGTCCCCACCCTGAACGTCGAGCGTGACGCCGATGATGTCCTCGTGCCGGGCGTTGCGCGGGCGATGGTGCATGAGGGCATCGCGGAGCACGAGGTTGCCCACCGTCCCCTGCGCGCCCGTGTCGATGATCGCTTTGGCGTGCACCATCCCTACGCGCACATCGGCAATCAGCAAGCCCCCGTGCACCACCCGCAGCGGCACGACCGTGAAATCGCGGCGCGCGCGCTCGCCGTGCGAGCGCGAAATCACCAGCCGGTCGTGCCCGAAGTCGGCGTAGATGCGCTTGTCGGCGAGCCCTTCGATGCCGAGCACGCCCTGGGCGCCTCCAAACACGTCCGCGAGCACCGGCAGGTCGCTGGGCCCCAGGAGCAGCTCGCCCACCTCCAGCTTGCCCACGTGCAGCGTGGGGACCATCGCGGAGCCGGTGAATCCGGTCACCAGTGTGTTCGCCGACCCCTTGGTCATGGACCCCCCTAGGCTCAGGGCCGTGCGCACCGTGATCGCCGAACGGTTGGCGCCCGTGTCCAACACCAGCCGATAAGGTCCCTTGCCATCGATCAGCACAGGCGCCCAGATCCTGCCGATGCGGTCACGGCGCGTGGGAGCGACGAACTTGGGCTCGGTCGTCTGCACGAGCACCTCCTCCAGCTGTTCGGCGGGACTCGGCGCGGTCGATTGAGCGGGCCCGGCGGGAGGCGCCACGGCGGTGGTCGGCACGACGGCGGACGACCCCGGCGGGGGTGGCGCAGGGGGGGGCGTATCGGCGGCGAGCGGCGCTGACAGGAGAATCCCCAGCGCGCAGCCGGCCATCAGCATTTGGGAGCGATGAGTCACGGCGCTGAGTAGAGCATGCTGCGCAGCGCATCTCCACTTGCCTGGTCGCACATTTATCGCCGCCCGTCTCGGGGGTCCAGGCGCACGGGTCGCACGTAATGCGATCATTTGCAAGCTCTGGGCGGCTCGGGAGCGCGAATTACGGTTG
>CATPBM010000028.1 GCA_955652625.1 uncultured Steroidobacteraceae bacterium | reverse complement strand
GCGAAGAGACACGGCCAAACGCATCGTTGCGCGGTTGCTACTCGATGCCTCCAGTCTCGAACTCAAGCACCGCACGCCGGTCGCGGGGGGGGGAGTTCACCGTGCACCCGGTGACCATCGAGAGGGAAATCGCCCGACTGCGTCCCTGGGCGCATCAGCTGCGAGAGGCAATTAGTTGGGGAAGCTGCGATGAGCATCCTGTTCAGTGGTAGCGGGGGCAGGATTTGAACCTGCGACCTTCGGGTTATGAGCCCGACGAGCTGCCAGACTGCTCCACCCCGCACCAGGAGGGGGCGCATTCTACAAGCGCATGACCGGGGCCGCAAATAGAAGGCCTACTGTGCGGCGCATCAATGACTTGCGTTCACCGGCTCTTCGACGCGCCTAATGGTGCGATTACCCGAGCCCGGCAGCGATCTTGGCCGCGAGCGCCGCGCCGGTCGCATGCTCGAGGCTGCGCTGGGGCCAGCCAATGCCAAGGCCCTCGCGGGGATTGGGCTTGGGGACAATGTGAAAGTGCACATGTGCGATCGCCTGATGAGCGCCGCTGCCATTGTTCTCCAGCACGTTGTATTCCTCCACACCGGTGGCGGCCATCACGGCGCGGCACAGTCGTGGCAGCACGCGCCCGAGCGCCGCCGCGGACTCATCGGATAGCCGGTCCAGGGTCTCCGCGGACTCCTTGGGCACCACCAGAGTGTGGCCGTGGCTCAGGGGGTTGATGTCGAGGAACGCCAGCACCTTGTCGTCCTCATACACCTTGTGACAGGGAATCTCCCCGCGCACGATCTTGCCGAACACCGTGTCTGCCATGGGGGCGGTCCTCGAGAAAGCGTGGCTCAAGGTCTCATTGTCGCTCATGGTGGTCGCATCCCGGCAAGCCGTTTTATGGAATTCGACCGGCAGACGCGTAAACTTACAGGTTCGCGCTGCGCCTGCACACCAGGAACTGGGGAGTTGGCATGAAGACCAAGGCTGCCATCGCATACGCTGCCGGCAAGCCACTGGAAGTGGTTACGCTCGAGCTGGCTGGCCCGAAAGCGGGCGAGGTGCTGGTGGAAATCCGTGCGAGCGGGGTGTGCCACACGGATGAGTTCACACGCTCGGGCGCCGACCCTGAAGGGCTGTTTCCGGTGATCTTCGGGCATGAAGGCGCGGGGATAGTCGTCGAGGTGGGTCCTGGGGTCACCTCGGTAAAAGCGGGCGATCACGTGATCCCGCTCTACACTCCCGAGTGCCGGCAGTGCAAATCCTGCCTGTCGCGCAAGACCAACCTGTGCACCGCCATCCGCGCGACCCAGGGCAAGGGCGTGATGCCCGACGGCACCAGCCGTTTTTCCATGGGCAAGGACATGGTGCACCACTACATGGGCTGCTCGACGTTCTCCAACTACACGGTGCTGCCCGAGATCGCGCTCGCGAAGATCCGTGAGGATGCGCCCTTCGAGAAGGTCTGCTACATCGGCTGCGGCGTGACCACGGGCATCGGCGCGGTCATCAACACCGCCAAGGTCGAGCCCGGCGCCAACGTGGTGGTGTTCGGCCTTGGCGGCATCGGGCTCAACGTCATCCAGGGTGCGCGCCTTGCCGGCGCGAACCGGATCATCGGCGTGGACATCAATTCGCGCCGCAAGGGGCTCGCCGAGCGCTTCGGAATGACACACTTCGTGAACCCGAAGGAAGTGGGGGGCGAGCTGGTGCAGCACCTCGTGTTGCTGACCGACGGCGGCGCGGACTACAGTTTTGAATGTGTCGGCAACGTGGACCTCATGCGCCAGGCGCTCGAGTGCTGTCATCGCGGCTGGGGGGTATCGGTGATCATCGGTGTTGCGGGCGCCGGCCAGGAGATCAAGACACGTCCGTTCCAGCTGGTGACCGGGCGGGTGTGGAAGGGGACGGCATTCGGCGGGGCACGCGGACGCACGGACGTGCCGAAGATCGTCGACTGGTATATGGACAAGAAAATCAACATCGACGACCTGATCACGCACGTCATGCCGCTCGAGAAGATCAATGACGCTTTCGACCTCATGCATAAGGGCGAATCCATCCGCTCTGTGGTGACTTTCTGAAAACGCGAAGGTAAGGAGAAAACTCATGGCGACTAAGATTCATCCAGCCGTCGACGGCGGCGTAAAGCCCGGTAAGACCGATTTCGCCGGCGGTACGCTCACCTGCAGGTGCGGGTCGGCAGCGGTGACGGTGACCCTCAAGGGCAACACCGCGTTCAATCACGTATGTGGCTGCAGCAAATGCTGGAAGCCCGAGGGCGCCTTGTTCTCCCAGGTGGCGGTGATCGGCCGCGACAAGCTCAGCGTGACTGCGAACGCCAACAAGCTCAAGGTCGTGGACGAGAAGGCGCCGATCCAGCGCTACGCATGCACCGCATGCGGTGTGCACATGTACGGCAGGATCGAGAACAAGGACCACCCGTTCCATGGCTTCGACTTCGTGCACACTGAGTTGTCGAAGGACAACGGCTGGGCTGCCCCGGACTTCGCCGCCTTCGTCTCCTCGATCATCGAGTCGGGCTTTCCGCCGGCTCGCATGGGCGAGGTGCGCGCGCGGTTGAAGGAGCTCAAGCTCGAGCCCTTCGACTGCCTGTCACCGGGACTCATGGACCTGATCGCAACTCACGCCGCCAAGAAGAAAGGTACGCTCGCGGCGTAAACCGACCAGACCCCCTGTCCGGACAAGCGGGCTCAACCCGCAAGGGCCGGCGCGGCCGCTCACGGAAACGGGCGGGCGCCGGCGGGGTACGGGTATGCCAAGGAGTTCTCCCATGACCGAGCCTCCCCTCACCGATCGTCGTCAGTTCATCGCCGCTGGCGTTTCCCTGATCGCCGTGGGCGTGGCGTCATCACTGCGGCAGGCCGCGCTGGCAACAGTTGCGCCGCCCGCCAGTAACGTCACCGCGCGTCTCAATGCGCTGTTCGACACGTTCATGGACGAGCGCTTCGAGAAGGATCCCGACTTCGTTACGATCCTCGGGCTTGACCACGGCAAGTACGCCTGGGCCAAGTCCAAACTCACCGAGGACTCGCTGCAGCGCGTGCACGAGGCCAAACAGGAGAACGCCTCGCGGCTTGAGCGCCTCCGGGCCTTCGGTCGCGCATCACTCCGCGGCAAAGACCTCGCCAATTACGACACCGTCGCATTCCAGATGGAAACCCGCGCGCTCATGGAGCCCTTCGACTACGGGGATCTCGGGCGGCCCTACGTGGTCAGCCAGCTCACCGGCGCCTATCAGGCCGTGCCCACTTTTCTGGACCGGCAGCACAAGATCGCGAACAAGGAAGACGCGGATGCCTACCTGGAGCGCCTGCGCGACTTTGCGCGGGTGCTAGATCAGGAGACCGGGCGGGTGCGTCACGATGCGGGACTGCAGGTCGTCCCGCCGGACTTTCTCATCGAGCGCGCGCTGGAGCAGATGCGCTCGCTGCGTAGCGCCACGCCCGCGGCCTCCATCCTCAGCACCTCGATCGCCATGCGCGCGCAGAAGCTCGGGATCGCCGGCAGCTACGGCGCCGATGCCGCGCACCTTGTGGAGACCGAGGTGTATCCCGCGCTCGATCGGCAGGCGCAGGCCCTGAGCGAGCTGCGCCCGAAAGCGCCGCACGAGGCGGGCGTCGCGCGCTTGCCAGAGGGTGGCGTGTTCTATCAGGTCGCCCTGCGGCAGGGGACCACTACCGGGATGACCGCGCAGGAGGTTCATCGACTCGGGCTCGAGCAGGCGAAGGATCTCAGCGCGCGCATGGACCTACTGCTGCGCGCGCAGGGCAAGACGACCGGGACGGTGTCCGAGCGCGCCCAGGCTCTGGCGAAGGACCCCCAATACCTGTATGCCAATACCGATGCCGGCCGTCAGCAGGTCCTCGATTACTGTAATGGTCTCATCAAGGCCCTGCAGCCGCAGTTGCCGAAGTATTTCCGCATCCTGCCGAAGGCTCCGGTGGAGATCCGTCGTGTGCCGGACTACATCGAGGCCGGAGCGCCGGGGGGTTATTATCAGATCCCGGCGCTGGACGGCTCGCGCCCGGGCGCCTTCTACATCAACCTGCGCGACACCGGTGAATGGTCGCGCTGGAAGCTGCCGACCCTGGTGTACCACGAGGCCGAGCCCGGGCATCACTTCCAGCTGGCGGAGGTGCTGGAGATGCCGTCCCTGCCGCTGATCCGCAAGGCCGGCGGCGGCTTCTCGGAGGTCCTGTCAGAAAGGATGTTTGGCGAGATCAATGAAAAACAGGCGGAATACCTCGATGACATCCTTGAGTCGGGACGGCACCTACTCTCCCTTATCAACGACATCCTTGATCTGTCCAAGATCGAGGCGGGACGGATGGAGCTGGAG
>CATPBM010000027.1 GCA_955652625.1 uncultured Steroidobacteraceae bacterium | reverse complement strand
TCTCCCCGGAGCGTTACCGGGCGGTCGCGCAGGCCTACATGCAGGGCCTGGGCAAGCGCGCGACGGCCGGGCAGCCGCTCGAGTCGGTCGCCTCCGTCGCAAGCTTCTTCCTGAGCCGCATCGACACCGCGGTCGACAAGCAGCTGGATACTCTCGCGGCCCGCGGCCAGCCGGCCGCGCGCACTCTGCGCGGCAAGGCGGCCATCGCCAGCGCCTGCCGCGCCTATGAGATCTATGAGGAGTTGCTGGCGAGTACGCAGTGGCAGGGGCTGGCGGAGCGCGGTGCGCGGCCGCAGCGGCTGCTTTGGGCCTCCACTTCCACCAAGGATCCGAGCTACAGCCCGATAAAGTACGTCGAGGAGCTGGTGGTGCCCGACACCGTCAACACCATGCCCCTCGAGACCATCAACGCCTACCGGCGCACCGGCAGGCCAGAGTTGCGCCTGGAGCGCCACATCGCGGAAGCGAGCGATGTGCGCGAGGGGCTCGAACGGCTGGACGTCGACCTGGAGGCCGTAGCCCAGCAACTCGAGCGCGAGGGCGTGGCCAAGTTCATCGAGCCCTTCGACAAGCTCCAACAATGGCTCGAGAACCAGCGCCGCGACCGGCGATCGTCCTGATGTCGCTTGTTGTTTGAAGGGGGCGCCGAAGTGGACACCAACGCGGTACGGGAGCGACTGCTCAAACGCCGGGACGAGCTGCGCCAGCGCGCCAGTGACGCCAGTGCCGACCTGCGCCATGAGGCCGATCCACTGTCCGCCGATTTCGCCGAGCAGGTGACGCAACGCGAGAACGACGACGTGCTCGGGGCGATCTCACAGTCGGCGCAAGTGGAGCTGCAGCAGGTCGAAGCGGCCCTGCGCCGCCTCGCAGCCGGCCGCTACAGCAGCTGCGCGGTGTGCGGCGAGGACATCGAGGCCGAGCGCCTCGCTGCCGTGCCGTACACGGATCGTTGCCGGACGTGCGCGGAGGGTGGCCGTGCCGCGGCGGGCCGCGGCGCGCGCGGCTGAGACGGCGGCGCGGGCCGTCGTGCGTCCATGAACGCCCCGGCCGCGTCCGGAGTCATCACCATCACCACCGACTTCGGTCACCAGGGGCCGTTCGTCGGTGTCATGAAGGGGTGCATCCTCACACGCTTTCCGCAGGCGCGCCTGATCGATCTCACTCACGAGATCGTCGTGCACTGGCCGGCCGAGGCGGGCTTCTGGCTGGCGCGGGCGTACAGCTACTTCCCCGCCGGCACGGTGCACCTGGCCGTGGTGGATCCCGGAGTCGGCACCTCGCGAAACGCCATCGTGGTGAGCGCCGGTGGCCACTATTTCGTCGCGCCCGACAACGGCCTGCTGGCGCCGGTGGTCGGGCGCAGCAAGGACGCCCTGATCGTGAGTGTCGGCAGCGCGCAGCTTGCGAGCATCGGCGTACACCGGCCCGGTGCCACTTTTCATGGGCGGGACATTTTCGCGCCGCTCGCAGCCGAGCTCGCTGCGGGGCGTTGCCGCCCGGAGGATCTGGGGGAGACGGTGGCTACGCTCGTGCCCTCGTGGGTCGAGGAGCCCTCGATCGAAGCCCGCAGCGTCACCGGGGTCGTCATCACCATTGATCACTTCGGCAACCTGATCACCAATATCGAGGGCTCCCTCATCGAGCGCTTCCGTCTGCCTCTGGTGCACGCCGGCAACCATTCCTTTTCCCTCATGCGCACCTATGCGGACACGCGCCCTGGTGAGTACCTGGCGCTGGTGAACTCCTTTGGGGTGGTCGAGATCGCCCGCGCCGAGGACAGCGCCGCCGAGGGCTTGGGGCTAAGCCGCGGTGCGCCGGTCGTGGTGCGGGACCGGACCGATCAGCCCTGAAGCCCCGAAGCTCAGGCAGTGGCCCCCCGGGGCCCCCCAAAGGCCTAAATTGCAGCGCTTGCGTTCGCGCCCCCGGGATTGAAATCCTGGCTCTGCGGTCAAAAGTTGATCGGCGGCGCGAATCCGTTATAGTTCGCAGCCTTGCACGTGCGTTTTTGCACGTTACTTATTGAATTAATTCAGGATTTGCCCCGCAGATGTCGGAACGAGACAACGAGACCTTCGATCTCGACGATGAATTCCTGAGCGGTCCCACCGAGGACGGCACCGACTACGACCGCCTGCTCGACCGGGTGGACAAGCGCGTGCGCAATCAGGGCAAGCGCGGCAAAGCCGCCTGGAGCCGCCTCGAAGAGGTGCTGGCGGACAAAAGGCTCGAGAAAGACCTCAAAGACTTCGACGACGAGCTTTAGGAACGCGACGCGTGCGGTACGCTCGCCCTCAGGCGCGGGCGGAACGATTTACACCGTCAACGCAGTCGCCCACCACGCGCCGGAGAGCCTAAGCCCGTGACCCCGCCGCCCTCGGCCTGGATCGTCCTGAAGTTCGGCGGTACCAGCGTCTCAAGCCTCGCCAACTGGACGAACATCGCGCGCATTGTCGGCGAGCGCTGCGCCGGCGGGGCGCGGGTGCTCATCGTGCATTCGGCCATTACCGGCATCACCGACCGGCTGGAGCGGCTGCTCAACGCCGCCATCGGCCACGCGCAGGAGGAGGAGTTGCGCGCCATCGAAGAGTGCCATCGGCGCCTGGCGGCGGAACTTGGCGTCCCCCTGGGAGAGGAAGTTGAACGGCACCTCGCGGAAGTGCGCGAGATTGCCGCCGGGGTCGCCCTGGTGCGCGAAGTGAGCGAGCGCACGCGTGCCAGGGTCATGGCGAGCGGGGAGATGATGGCGACCCACATCGGCGCGCGCTTCCTTGCCAGCCGCGGGCTCGAGGTGGTGTGGCGCGACGTACGCGGCATGCTGCGCGCGGAGCGCCAGGCGGGGGCGGCGAGAGTCAACGTGCTCTCGGCCGTGTGCGGTTTCGCCCCCGACGCGGAGCTCGAGGCGCTCCTCGAGCCGCTGGCGCGCGTGGTGATCACCCAGGGCTTCATCGCCAGCGACGATGAGGGCAACACCGTGCTGCTCGGGCGCGGCGGCTCCGACACCTCGGCCGCCTATCTTGCGGCGAAGCTGCGTGCGCAGCGTCTGGAGATCTGGACCGACGTGCCGGGCATGTTCAGTGCCGATCCGCGCGCGACGCCCACGGCCCGGCTGCTGCGCGCGCTGCACTACGATGAGGCGCAGGAAATCGCCACCAGCGGGGCCAAGGTCCTGCACCCACGCTGCATCCTGCCGGCGCGCCAGTACCGCATTCCGCTGCACATCTACGCGACCCACGTGCCGGGGATGGAGGGCACGGTGCTCGGCCCCGAAGGCGCCGAGGGCGACGCGCAGGTGAAGGCGGTATGCACCAAGAAGGGCATCACGCTCATCTCGCTCGAGAGTCCCGGCATGTGGCACGAGGTCGGATTCCTCGCCGATGCCTTCCAGGTCTTCAAGCGCCACGGCATGTCGGTTGACCTGGTGTCGACCTCCGAGACCAACGTCACCGTGTCGCTCGATCCGGCCGCCAATACGCTCGACAATGCGCGCGTCGCTGAGCTGGTGGCGGAGCTCTCGCGCCTGTGCCGCGTGCAGGTGATCGGCCCGTGCGCCTCGGTGAGCTTGGTCGGGCGCAACATCCGCGCGATCCTGCACCAGCTCGGCGGGGCGTTTGAGTTCTTCGAGGAGCAGAAGATCTATCTGGTGAGCCAGGCCGCCAACGATCTGAACTTCACGTTCGTGGTCGACGAGGATCAGGGCCACCGCCTGGTCCAGCAGCTGCACGAGCTGCTCATCCGCCCGGTGCCGGGCGACCGGGTACTGGGGCCGACTTGGCAGCAGCTGTTCTCACAGTCCCCGCCCGTAGTCCACGGCAGTACCCCCTGGTGGCGCAGTAAACGCGAGCAGCTGTTGCGTGCCCTGGGTAATGAGGACGCCGCGTTCGTGTATGACCTCGATGTGGTGCGCGCTGCGGCGCGCGCGCTGCGCGGCCTCAACGCCATCAGCCGCGTGCACTACTCGATGAAGGCCAACTCTCACCCGCAGGTGCTGCGTGCCCTGCGCGCGGAAGGCATCGAGTTCGAATGCGTCTCGCGCGGGGAGGTCGAGCGTGTGCTCGAGCTGTTTCCGGAGCTCGAGCGCGAGCGCATCCTGTACACGCCGAACTTCGCGCCGCGTGCCGAATACGCCTGGGCCCTCGAGCGCGGGGTGCGCGTCACGGTCGACAACGCGTATGCGCTCGCGACCTGGCCGCAGCTGTTTCGCGGCCATGACATTTTCCTGCGCATCGACACCGGGGTGGGCCGCGGTCACCACGAGCACGTGCGCACCGCCGGCACGCGCTCCAAGTTCGGCGTGCCCATCAGCGAGCTGCGCGTCATTGCGGGACTGGCGCAGGCGGCCGGCGCGCGCATCGTCGGCCTGCAGGCGCACGTCGGCAGCGGCGTTTTCGATGTGACCAGCTGGGAGCACACGGCGCGCGTGCTCGCCGGGGCGGCGCGCGGCTTCGAGGACCTGCACACGATCGATGTCGGCGGCGGACTCGGAGTCCCGGAGCATCCCGAGCAGCCCGGCGTCGATCTCGCCAAGCTCGGTACGCTGCTGGCTGCCGTG
>CATPBM010000026.1 GCA_955652625.1 uncultured Steroidobacteraceae bacterium | reverse complement strand
GTCCGTCACCGGTCCCGGCGCGAGCGCCACGAACGCGTCCCACACCGCGCCCTCGCCGTGCATGCCCTCCGCCAGCGCGGCGGCACGCACCAGGATGAGACGTCCCTCACGTGTCATGTCGAGCGCGGTCAGATCACCCGGCGTTGCGCCGGCGACCAGCTGCCCGTCGAAGGTATAGGTGAGCGCGTGCGTCGCGCAGTGGATGGCGCTCTTCAGATGTCCCTTGCGCGCCGTAAGAAGCGCATGCGGGCGCCGCCGGCAGGTATTGCGGAAGGCGTGCAGGCGGCCTCGCTCGGCGCGCACCACGACGACGCGCTCCCCGGCGAGATCGCCGCTCAGGTAGTCTCCCGCGCTCCGCAACTCCGCCTCGTGTCCGAGCACCTGCCACGCCGGCCGCAGCAGCTGCTCGCGTTCAGCGGCGAGCAGCCCCTCGTCCGCATAGGCCCGCGCCGGCAGGCGCGCCCCGCCGGCCGCCGCGCTGCCATCCGCAGTTCGCTGCGGGCGCGGGAGCTCACCGAAGTGGCCCGGAAATAGCGAGGCCAGATACCTCAGAGAGCGCGCGATGGCGGCGGCACGGTCGATGTTCGCCTCGCTCTGAAAGGCAAATCCCTGCCACAACACCTCCAGCACACCAATGAGTCCCAGGGCGACACCGTCCGCGTCGAGATGGGTCGCGCCGCTGGCGGCGATCATCCGTTCGATGAGCTCGCGCACCAGGGCCGCGAAGTCATCGTCCTTCCTGCCGCAGATGTCGTAGTACTCCTGCCGCGAGCTCGCCTCCCCCCAGAACGAGTACCACACGGACACCTTGCGCGGGCTGGCGATATCGGCATCGAGGTACAGATCCACCAGCAGGCGCAATGCCTGCACGGGCGCATCCTTGAGCCGCGCGACGGGCTTCAGTACCCGCTCCTCGAATTCCGCGGCCAGCTGCTCGAGCGAGGCGACCAGCATCGCCGCCTTGGAATCGAAGTAGAAACGCACGATCCCGGGCGACAGGTCCGCGAGCGCGACGACCTTCTCCACGGTGGTGCGCGAAGGCCCGTAGATGTGCAGCGCGGAAATGCAGGCATCAATGAGGCGCTGGCGCTGGCGCTGGCGGATGCGCGATCCACCGCCGCTGGCGGCCTGTTCGGCGACTGTGGTGGAGGCTCGTTCGCTCGCCATGTGGCTTACCGACAAGTTTATCCCGCACAATAGCCCGCGGGCACACACAACACACGCATCATGAAATCGACCTGGCGACCGGGCCGCTGGCTCATCATTCTGCCGCCGCTGCTATTCCTGCTCGTATTCTTTCTCATTCCGTTCGCCTTCGCCTTCAAAATCAGCTTCGCCGAGGCCGCGCCGCGCGTGCCGCCCTTTACGGACGTCATCTCCTTCACCCGCGATCACCATCTGCAGCTCTCCGTGAGCCTGGGCAACTACCGCTACCTGCTGACCGATGAAGTCTACGCAATGGCCTACCTGTACTCCCTGCGCACCGCCTTTTTTTCGACCCTCATCTGCCTGCTGCTCGGCTACCCCATGGCCTACGCCATCGCGCGCAGTCCGCGCTCGAGGCAGGGCCTGCTGCTGCTCATCATCATGCTGCCGTTCTGGACGTCCTTCCTGCTGCGCGTCTACGCCCTCGAGGGCATCATCCGCGACAACGGCTTCCTCAACACCGCGCTCCTGCACCTGGGCCTGATCCATCATCCGCTGCGCATCATGCGCACGAGTCTCGCGGTCTATCTCGGCATTATTTACTCGTACCTGCCCTTCATGGTGCTGCCGCTGTTCGCCACCCTCGAGAAGCTCGATCCGACGCTGCTGGAGGCGGCCGCCGACCTCGGCAGCACTCCGCGACGCGCGTTCCTCGACGTCACCCTGCCGCTGTCGCTCCCGGGAGTGATCGCCGGCTCGATGCTGGTGTTCATCCCGGCGGTCGGGGAGTTCGTGATTCCCTCGCTTCTCGGGGGGCCGAACCAACTGATGATCGGCCGCGTCCTGTGGGATGAGTTCTTCGGCAATCACGACTGGCCGGTGGCCTCCGCGGTGGCGATCGCGTTCCTGCTGCTGCTCGTTGGCCCGATCGCCATTTACCAGTACTACAGCGTGCGGCAGCTGGATACCTGAGGCGCGGCATGGAAGGGCGTTCGTCAGCGGCTCTGCTCACCGTGCTGTTCTTCGGCATCGCACTCCTTTACCTGCCGATCCTGGTGCTCATCGGTTACTCCTTCAACGCCTCCCCGCTGGTGAACGTCTGGGGCGGCTTCTCCCTCGCGTGGTACGGGCGGCTGCTGCACAACCGTCAACTGCTGGAGGGGGCGCTGTTGTCGCTGGAAGTAGCGCTTGCGGCCTCCACGGGCGCCGTCGTCCTGGGTACCCTGGCGGCGGTCGCGCTGGTACGGTTCGCGCGCTTTCCGGGACGGCTGCTGCTCACCGGAATGGTGAACGCGCCGCTGGTCATGCCGGAGATCATCACCGGCATCACGCAGCTGCTGCTGTTCGTCTCCATGGTGCAGCTTCTTTCCTGGCCGCACCGCGGCTTCACCACCATCGTGCTGTCGCACATCACGTTCTGCACCGCGTACGTCACCATCACCGTGCAATCGCGCCTGCAGCAGGCGGACCGCTCGCTGGAAGAAGCCGCCATGGACCTTGGCGCGAGCCCCGCGCGCGCCTTTCTCGAGATCACGCTGCCGATCATCGCCCCGGCGATTATTTCGAGCTGGCTGCTGTGCTTCACGCTGTCGCTCGATGACCTGGTGATTTCCAGCTTCGTCGCCGGCCCCGGCGCGAGCACCCTGCCGATGGTCATCTATTCAAAGGTGAAGCTCGGCGTGAGTCCGGATATCAACGCGCTCGCGAGTCTCATCGTGTGCGCCGTCGGGGCGTGCATCCTCGGCGCCGGTTACCTCATGTTGCGCTCGGATCGCCGGCGTGCGCTCGAAGCGCAGGCAGCGCTCACAGGTCGGTCTTGATGCGGGTCCAGGTGCGGGTGCGCAGTCGTTCGAGCGCCGGGCCCGCCTCCCTGGACTGGTAGAGCCGCGCTAAGATCTCCGGCGTTGGATAGATGGTAGGGTCGTTGAGGATTTTAGGATCGACGTAGGCGTTGGCCGCCAGGTTGTCGTTGCCGTAGTGGATGTCGTTGGTGATGCCTGCGATCACCCGCGGCTCGAGTATGTAGTTGAGAAACTTGTGCGCCGCCAGCGGGTGCGGTGCGTCGGCCGGGATCAACAGCGCGTCGAACGAGGCGTTTGCGCCCTCCTTCGGGACGGTGAAGGCCAGATGCACATCGACGCCCGCCGCCTTGGCGCGCGCCCGTGAGGTCGCGTAGTCCCCGGACCAGGACATGGAAATACAGAACTCGCCATTGGCGAGCGCATTCATGAACTCCGAGGAGTCGAAAGCGCGGATGTAGGGGCGGACGGTCAGCAGCAGTTTCTCGGCCCGCTTGTAGTCCTCGGGCCGCTCGGTGTTCGGATCGATGTGCAGGTAGCTGAGCGCAAGCTGCAGCACGTCCTCGGGCTGGTCGAGGAAGGTCACGCCGCAATCGGCGAAGCGCCGGATGATCTCGGGCTTGAAGATCAGGTCGAGACTGTCCACCGGCGCATCGGGCATGCGTGCGCGGATCATGTCCACGTTGTAGGCAAAGCCGTTGACGTGGCGCAGATAGGGCATGGCGTAACGGTTCCCAGGGTCCGCGCCGGCCTCGCTGGCGAGAACCTCCGGGTCAAGGTTCTTCCAGTTCGGCAGCAGCGAGCGATCCAGAGGACGGTAGATTCCCGCCTTGATCTGCCGGCTGAAGTAGTCGGTGGAGGTGCTCACCACGTCATACCCCGAATCCCCCGCCATCATCTTGGCTTCGAGGGTCTCGTCGGCATCATAGGTGTCGTAGACGACCTTGATGCCGGTGCGGGCCTCGAAGTTTGCGAGGGTGTCTTTGCCGATGTAGTCAGCCCAGTTGTAGACATGCAGCTCCTTCTCCTCGCGCGCCGCGCTGCTGGGGCCGCAAGCCGCGAGCAGCGTGGCCGCAAGGAGCGCCACGGCCGCCGCCGCCAGCGCGCTCACGCTCGCGGCCGGTGCGCGCGCGCCGACCCTCGCAGCTCCCCCGGCGTCTATAGCTTCACCATCACGTGACGCACGACGGTGTAGTCCTCGAAGGCATACACAGAGAGGTCCTTGCCGTAGCCGGAGCGCTTGAAGCCGCCGTGCGGCATCTCGCTCACGATCGCGAAGTGGGTATTGATCCAGGTGCAGCCGTACTGCAGCTGCGCCGCGACCTGCATGGCGCGCGAAATATCGCGCGTCCACACCGAGGATGCCAGCCCGTATTCCGAGTCGTTCGCCCAGCGAATCGCCTCCTCGGCATCGCTGAAGGGGGTCACCGACACCACCGGACCGAATACCTCGCGCTGCACGATCTCGTCCTCCTGCCGTGCGCCGGCCACCACGGTGGGCTCATAGAAGAATCCCGCGCCGGCGCGGCTCTTGCCGCCGGTCGTCAGCTGCACGTGCTTGCTGGCCGCGGCGCGCGTCACCATGGCGGCGACCCGCTCGCGCTGCGCCTGGGAGATGAGCGGCCCCATTTCCACCCCGGGCTCCTGCTGGCTGCCGACCTTGATGCTGCGCACCGCGCTGGTCAGGTCCGAGACCACGCGCTCGTAGATGCGCTTGCCGACGTACAGGCGGCAGGCCGCCGTGCAATCCTGGCCGGCGTTGTAAAAACCGAATGTGCGCACTCCGGCCACCAGCGCCTCGACGTCGGCATCATCGAACACCACCACCGGCGCCTTGCCCCCGAGCTCGAGGTGCGTGCGCTTGAGCGAGTCGGCAGCGGCGCCGAGGATTTTCTGCCCGGTCGCAATTGAGCCGGTCAGGGATACCATG
>CATPBM010000025.1 GCA_955652625.1 uncultured Steroidobacteraceae bacterium | reverse complement strand
CATCCCAGGAGCCAGAGCAATACTGAACTCCCCCGGTCCTCCGCTGCGCATCCGCCATGGGGCGCCCCGGAGAGGACGATGGGGTTGTGTATAATGCGCCGCCCCCCGCGAGGTACGAAATCACGCGTGCGCACAGCTCGTCCGCGCGGCGCGCCAAATGCGAGGAAGTGGAGACGGTTGATGGCCGATCACGCAGTCGTCGCCGACGATGAAGTAGACCTGAGCCGACGCAAGTTCCTGACCCGCGCGACGATCGCCACCGGCGCCGTCGGCGCGGTGTTCGCTGCGATACCTTTCATCGAGTCCTGGAGCCCCTCCGAGCGTGCCCGCGCCCAGGGCGTACCCACCGAGCTCGACCTGTCCAAAGTCGAACCGGGCCAGATGACCACCACCGTGTGGCGCAGGTCCCCGATTTATGTCGTGCGGCGCACTCCGGACATGGTGGCGCGCATCGCCGGCCATGACGATCAGCTGAAGGATGCCCAATCCGGCTCCTCCATCCAGCCGCCGTACGCAAAGAACCCGCTGCGGGCGCGCAGCGCCGAGTTCCTGGTGCTGATTGGCACGTGCACGCACCTGGGGTGCCTGCCGAAGCAGCGCTTCGAGAAGGGCGAGCTGTATGCGAGCTGGCCGGGTGGTTTCTTCTGTCCGTGCCATGGATCGCGCTTTGACCTCGCCGGCCGGGTGTTCCAGGGCTCGCCGGCTTCGACGAACCTGGTCGTGCCGCCGTACTCCTATCCGAATCCGCGCACCCTGGTGGTCGGCGTGGATGAGAAAGGGGCCGCGTGATGGTCGTGAAGACTGCCACCGGCGCACCCGCTCCGCTGCCGGCCGGCGCCGCGGCGGTGCCCGCCAAGAAGGGGTTCCGCGCCTGGCTGAACAAGCGCCTGCCGGTGGATGAGTTCATCGACAGCCAGCTCATCGGGTATTACGCGCCGAAGAACTTCAACATCTGGTACTTCTTCGGCTCGCTCGCGATGGTAGTGCTGGTGCTGCAGCTGGCGACCGGCATCTTCCTCACCATGTTCTACAAGCCGGGCGAGGCGACTTCGTTCGACTCGGTCGAGTACATCATGCGCGAGGTGGACTACGGCTGGCTCATCCGCTACCTGCATTCCACCGGCGCTTCGGCCTTCTTCATCGTCGTGTACCTGCACATGTTCCGTGCCTTGCTGTACGGCTCGTACAAGGCGCCGCGGGAACTGCTGTGGCTCTTCGGCATGCTGGTGTATCTCGCGCTCATGGCCGAGGCGTTCATGGGGTACGTGCTGCCCTGGGGCAACATGTCGTTCTGGGGCGCGCAGGTGATCGTGAATCTGTTCGGCACCATCCCCGGCATCGGCCCGGTGCTGGTGGAGTGGATCCGCGGCGACTACGGCATCGCCGATGCGACGCTGAGCCGTTTCTTTGCCCTGCATGTCGCGCTGCTGCCGCTCGCGCTGCTGCTGCTGGTGCTGCTGCACCTGGTGGCGCTGCGGCAGACGGGCTCGAACAACCCGGACGGCATCGAGATCAAGGACAAGCTCGGCGCGGACGGCAAGCCGCTCGACGGCATTCCGTTCCATCCCTACTACACGGTGAAGGACTTCGTCGGCATCGGCGTGTTCTTCGTGTTGTTCGCCATCGTCGTGTTCTTCGTGCCGACGCTGGGGGGCCTGTTCCTCGAGTCGGCGAATTTCGAGCTCGCCAACCCCATGTCCACACCCGAGCACATCGCGCCGGTGTGGTACTTCACGCCCTATTACGCGATCCTGCGCGCCGTGCCGAGTCAGCGCATGGGGGCGTTGCTCATGCTGCTGGCAGTGGTGTCGTTCCTGTTCCTGCCGTGGCTCGACCGCTCGCCGGTGAAGTCCATGCGCTACCGCGGCTGGATCTCGCGCAGCGCGCTGGTGTCGTTCGCGGTGTCGTTCGTCGCGCTCGGCTACCTGGGCCTGCAGCCCGCGGAAGGGTTGTACGTGGTGCTGGCGCGCATCTTCGCCGTCATCTACTTCGCGTTCTTCTGGCTGATGCCCTTCTACACGCGCATCGATCCGGTCAAGCCCGTGCCCGAACGGGTGGTCTACCATGCGCACTGACGCAGGCGGACGCGGCGCGCGGTTATGGATGGCCGCGGCGCTGCTGTCGGCGAGCACCCTGACGTGCCTGCGCATGGCCGCTGCCGAGGAACCCGCCGGCAACGGGGAGCCCGTTGCCAAGGTGGGGGCTGACTGGCAGAGCTGGCGCGCCAACAATGACGTCGCGGACCTGCCGTCCGCGCAGCGCGGCGCGCGCAACTTCGTAAGCTACTGTCTCGGCTGCCACTCCCTGCAATACGAGCGCTGGTCGCGCCTGGGGCAGGACCTGGCGATCCCGCAACGGCTCCTGGAGCAGGATCTGCTGCCACCGGGCGACAAGGCAACCCAGTACATTCTCACCAGCATGCCCGCCGCCGATGCCGCGACCTGGTTCGGCAAGACCCCGCCCGATCTGTCGCTGATGGCGCGTGCGCGCGGCCGGGATTACATATACCAGTTCCTGAAGACCTTCTACGTCGAGCCAGCACGTCAGACCGGCGTCAACAACCTGCGCCTGCCGACCACCGCCATGCCGCACGTGCTTTCGGAGCTGGAAGGACTCAAGCGCGCGGTATTCCGCGAGGTCGCGAGCAGGGGCGCAGACGGCCAGATCACCCGCAGCCAGGTGTTCGACCACTTCGAGCAGCTCGCGCCCGGGCGCCTGAGCGCCGCCCAGTACGACGGTTTCGTGCGCGACACTGTCAATTTTCTCGACTACGTCAGCGAACCAACGCAGACCGCGCGCCGCGCGCTGGGTGTATGGGTGGTATTGTTTCTGCTGGTATTCACCTGGCTCGCGTGGCTGGTGAAGCGCGAGTACTGGAAGGACGTTCACTGACCGTCGCATTGGGCGCGCGGGCGCCCCGGCGTTTCCATCAGACGGGTCGCAGGAGCGGAAACTTGTCGAGCAGACGATCCATCATGACGCTGTTCTCCGCGCCCAATGACCCGTGGAGTCATCGCACGCGCATCGTGCTCGCGGAGAAGGGCATCAGCATCGACATCGTGAGCGTCGAGGCCGGGCGCTTTCCCGAGGACCTGCTGGACCTTAATCCCTATCACAGTGTGCCCACGCTCGTGGACCGCGACCTCGTGCTGTACGACTCGCGGGTCATTATCGAGTACCTGGACGAGCGCTTTCCGCACCCGCCGCTCATGCCGGTGGACCCGGTGACGCGCGCGCAATTCCGCCTGGCGCTCTACCGCATCGAGCGCGACTGGTACAGCCTGGCCCGGCAGATCGATCAGGAGCCGGACAAGAAACAGACGGTGAGGCTGAAGAAGATCCTGCGCGATACCATTCTGCAGAGCACGGATCTGTTCAAGGTGAAACCTTACTTCCTGTCCGACGAGTTCTCGCTGGTGGACGCCACCATTGCACCCGTGCTGTGGCGGCTGCCTCACTACGAAATCGACCTGCCCCCGCAGGCGCAGCCGATCGAGAAATACGCGCAGCTCGTGTTCTCGCGGCCCGCGTTCCGCGAGGGGCTCTCCGAGCGCGAGCAGGAAATGCGTCTGCTGTAGCCATGAACAAGACATTGCCCAAGCGTCCGTATCTGCTGCGGGCCATGCACCAGTGGATCGCCGAGTGCGGCAACACCCCGCACGTGATCGTCGATGCGGGGCGCGAGGGTGCCGATGTGCCGCGTGCCTACGTCAAGGACGGCAAGATCGTACTCAACCTGAGCGAAGGGGCTACGCAGCGTCTGCGCCTGGGCAACGAGGACATCGAGTTCGACGCGCGCTTCGCCGGCGTCATCCACCATGTGAGATTCCCGGTGAGCGCGGTGCTCGGTGTCTACGCGCGCGAAACCGGCGAGGGCATGGTGTTCTCCGAGCAGGATCTGGGACCCGAGCCGCCGCGGGGCCCGCCGCAGACCGAAGAAGGCGGCCCGCGCCGCCCGCAGCTGAAAGTCGTCAAGTAGACCGCGCCCCGCACCGCGGCTCAAGGCAGCTCAATCGCGCACCTGCAGGCCGAGTTCCGCGGCGACGGTCGCGAGACGCGTGTCGAGCGTCCAGAAAGGGATCTTTGCCAGCGTCGCCGCAGCCAGCAGGTGCACTTCGATCCATCCCAGACCCCGTCCCATCAGGCGGCGGGCGTCGAGGAACGCGAGCACTTCCGGGTGAGGAACTGCCGGCACCTGTGGTAGCGCGGCGAGCGAAGTCAACACGTCGCTGCGCCGGCCGAGATTCCCGCAGGCCAACTCTCCGATCACGAATGCGTGCGTCCAGACCCGCGCTTGCTCCAGCAGAGCGACCAGCGTGGGGTTGCGCCGGCGCAGATGATCAATCCAAACCGACGTGTCGACCAGCACTCAACGCTGTCCGGCAACGCGGCTGCGCCTTCGCGGGATCGACTTGAGCGTCCGTTCCGTGCCGCCGAGCGCCGCGAGCCGCCGTGCTTGCTCACAAGCGATGAGGGCCCGCAGACCCGCGTGCACCACGGAGGTTTTCTCCTGCAGACCGCTCAGCTCCCGCGCCCTCGCGAGGAGCTCGTCATCGATGATAATGGTAGTTCGCATGTGCATGAATATGGCTGACACGGATGGAAGAGAGAGTCGGCCTGTAAGCCGGGTTCTGTCGAGGGCAATCATTCCTCTGGGATCCCCGTCACCGTGGACCTCTAGCGGCCTACCCGAAAGCGCGCGCGGATCGGCGCTGCTTCCATCCTTGCGGGCGGAAGCGGCTTCCCTATTTGGCCTTGCTCCAGGTGGGGTTTACCGTGCCGTCGCGTGTTGCCACCGACGCGGTGCGCTCTTACCGCACCGTTTCACCCTTGCCGGTCCCGTGAGGGACTTAGGCGGTCTGCTCTCTGTTGCACTTTCCGTGGGCTCGCGCCCCCCAGGGGTTACCTGGCACCTGATCCGCCGGAGCCCGGACTTTCCTCCACCTCCGGGATTTGACTCCCGAAAGCAGCGACTGCCCGGCCGACTCTCAGGGCCAACAATACGCTGTTCAGGGTGCTTCTTCTTCATCCGGGGGTGCACCGGGGCGGGAGCCTGCGCCGCCGCGCGTCAGGAGTGCGTAGGCCAGGGCGCGCGGGGCGCCGCTCAGCGCTGCCGCAATAGCCGCGGCTCGCCCGGGGGGTAGCTCTTTAGCGAGCAGTTCCACGGCACGGCGCAGCAGTTGCTCATCGACACCGCCTGCGGCCGGCGCCGCGCCGTGCACCACGAGCGTGACCTCCCCGCGCTGGAAGTTCTTGTCCGTCTGCGCACGCGCGAGCAACTCCTCCAGCGTGCCGCGGTAGACCGTCTCGTGGACCTTGGTGAGCTCGCGCGCGACGACGGCGAGCCGCTCAGCGCCGAACTCTGCCGCCAGGTCGGTGAGGGTCGCGATGATGCGATGCGGAGCCTCGAAAAAAACCAGCGTGCGCGGCTCCTGCGCGAGGGCGGCGAACGCCGTGCGCCGCTCCTGCGCGCGCGAGGGCGGAAAGCCCTCGAAGCAGAAGCGATCGGTGGGGAGCCCCGCGACCGCGAGCGCTGCGGTGATAGCCGACGGGCCGGGGATTACCTGCACCTCGTACCCGGCCTGTGCGACGCGCCGCACCAGCTCGAACCCGGGGTCCGAGAGGAGCGGCGTGCCCGCATCGCTCACCAGCGCGACCGTCTCGCCCGCGGCGAGCCGGGCGAGCAGCTCGGGCACGCGCTGCGACTCGTTGTGCTCGTGCAGCGAGACCAGCCGTGTTGCGATACCGGTGGCCTTGAGCAGCGCCGCGGTGTGGCGGGTGTCCTCGGCGGCCACGAGATCGGCGCCCGCCAGTGCCGTGCGCGCTCGCTCGCTCAGGTCCGCGAGGTTGCCGATCGGTGTAGCGACCACTTGCAGCCGCCCGCGCCCCATGGCCACTATAATCTCCGCCTCGCGCCGCCTGACATGCGCGGCCCAACGATCTTGCCCGCCAACGAGAGGCCCATCAACCGATGCCCCGCTGGATGATTCGCTTCGCCCTCAGCGTGCTCACGGCGCTTTCCTTAAGCGGCTGTCCGAGCCTCACGCAGCGCAGCGGCCTGCCCCCAGCCGTGGACCGTGCCGAGGCGCTCGAGGCTTCCGGTGATGAGGCGGGCGCGGCCCGCGTTTACGAGGATCTGGCCGCTCAGAACAGCGGCGCTGATCGCAACGAGTTTCTGCTGCGCGCCGCACGTGCCTACCTTGCGGCGCACCGCACGGAGGACGCCACGCGGATGCTCGGACTGAGCGAGGCTACCACCCTGTCCGCGGACCAGCGCACCGAGCGCGCGCTGCTCAGCGCGCAGGCCGCGCTCGAGCGCGGCCAGCCCCAGGAGGCCTCGCGCCAGCTCGCGGCGATCCCCGAGCCGCGCGCGGGGGCTCTGGCGGCGCGCTACCGCGACCTGAAAGCGCGCGCGGCACAGGCCCCAGCCCAGGCAGGGACCCCGGGCGCGGAAGCGGAGTCCGCAGCGCACATTG
>CATPBM010000024.1 GCA_955652625.1 uncultured Steroidobacteraceae bacterium | reverse complement strand
GAACCGGGCCGGTGCTGGGTGCAGTACTGGCTCTGGGGATGGTCACGCTGCTGGCCGCGCCCCGTGAGACCCAGGCTGCACTGCGCGTGTGCGCGGATCCGGGCAACATGCCGCTTTCGAATAATCGCGGCGAAGGGCTCGAAAACAAGATGGCGGCGGTGCTGGCGCGCGCCCTCGACACCACCGTCGAGTATTACTACCGCCCGGGAATCGAGCGCGGACTCACGCGCAGCACGCTCGAGGCCGACCAGTGCGACGTCATGCTCGACATGCCGCTCGGCGCGGACGACGTCATCACGACGACCGCGCTGTACCGCACGACCTATGTGCTCGCCTACCGCAGCGACCGGGGCATTACCATCAGGAGCCTCGATGATGCGCGGCTGAAGACACTCAGGGTGGGCGTCTACGAGACTTCGGCAATCCGCGAAGCCCTCGCCGATCACGACGTCCGCAAGGTCCAGATTCACTATCTCAGCCACGACGCCGATCTGGTCCCCCAGGATCAGCCGAGCTACCAGGTCCAACAGGTGATCGACGGCAAGCTCGACGTCGCCGCGACGTGGGGTCCGCTCGCCGGCTACTACAAGACGGTGAAACAGGCGCCGCTGATCATTCAGCCGGTCAATCTGATGGATGATTCCGTGCCGCTGGAATTCGACATGGCGATCGCGCTGCGGCGCAACGATCGCGACCTGCAGCAGCGCGTGGAGCGGGCGATGCACGAGCAGCGCGATGCGCTGCGCGCGATCCTGACCGAGTTCGGGGTACCCCTCGTGAGCTGCCCCACGTGCGTCATCAGCGGGGAGCTGCCCGCGCATGGACCGTATGCCGCGCCCGCGCCCGCGCCCGCGGCCCCCGCCCATACCGCACCGGCGGTGAGCATCGCGCAGCTGAACGACTGGCTCGCACACGGCGCGAATGTCAACGTGGAGCTCAACAACGCGGTCCTGGCCGATGACCAGGTGCGCGTGGCCTATCTGCTCGAGAAGAAACACGCCTCGGTCTCCGCCCAGGACCTGCAGGGTGAAACACCGCTTCACCACGCCCTCATCCACAGGTCCCCATCGATGGTCGGGCTCCTGATCGCGCATGGGGCCGACGTCAATCTGCGCGATCGAGACGGCTGGACGCCGCTCATGACGGCGGCCTATTGCGATGATGCCGCCGACGTCAAAGTGCTGATCGCACACGGGGGCGATCCCAACGCCGTCAGCGCCCAGAACTTCACGCCGCTCGGCATCGCCGCGCAGTACGGCAAGGATCAGGCCGCCGTGGCTCTCATCGGGGCGGGCGCGGATCCGGGCCGCGTGGTCGGGGATGCCGGCTATACGCCGCTGATGCTCGCGACCGCGAACCACGCGCAAGCGCTGGCCCGGGCCCTCATTCAGCAAGGGGCGGACGTCAACGCCCACAACGGCGGCGGCGTCACGGCGCTGATGATCGCCGCCGCCAACGGCCGCGCCGACATGGTCGAACTTCTGGTGCGCGCCGGGGCGAACGTGAAGGCTCAGAGCGAGCGCGGCGATACCGCGCTGTCCATCGCGCGTGCCAAGGGTGATGAGAAGGTAATCAGGCTGCTGGATGAAGCTTCCGGACATACGGGAGCCTGAGAGGGACGTCGTTGAACGGCAGGACAATCGAGACGTGGTGCGCAAGACAGCATTGATCGTTTGCCTGGCAGGACTGGCGTCGTCGTTCATCCATGCGCAGCAACAGCCGCCGGCTGCGGCTTCCGGCGCCCAGGCGGCAGCGCAAGCTTCGCCGGCACCCGCAGGCAGCACCATGACCCCGGTGCAACGCGCGGACTCCGCGCCGCAGGGGACACTGAAGAGTCCCTACCAGGACAGCGACGCGGCGGTCGTCGACTCCGGAAGCAAGGTATACCTGCGCTACGGCTGCAACGGCTGTCACGGCGGCAACGGCGGCGGGGGCATCTGCCCGCCCCTTACCAACGACGTATGGGTCTACGACGGCGACGACGACACGCTCTTCAGGCTGGTTGCCTACGGCACCCAGGTATTGCAGGACAAGGGCTACAGCCGCAAGGACATGGAGAACGTCGTAGGCCCGATGCCCCCCATGGGGCAGGTAGTGCAGACGGATGACGATTTGTGGCGCATCCTTGCGTTCGTGCGGTCCAACTACCACGGCGCGCCGGAGTGCAAATTCGGTTGCGGAGGTAAGTGAGCCGTCAGCGTGACGATCAGTTGAAGGGGGGACTGATTATGATGCGTGCGCGACCTGCGTCTCACGGCCATGCGGACCTGATCGGCAGTCTGGTCCGAAGGCACGCTGCGGAGCTTCCGATCACGGAAGTCGTCAGGACTTCCTGGAGCCGCTGTCTCAATAATTACGCGCTCGACCCCCAGGAGATGCGGCGTCCGAACAGCGTCGAGCGGGCGGACCTGCAGTCCCGGCGCGAGCGCCTCGGCGTTCTGCCCGCCATCGCGCGCATCGAGATGGAGACCCTGGGGAAGCTCATCAAGCATTCCGAGTACAGCATCATGCTGACCGACCGGGACGGGGTCATCCTGAGCCACCTCGGCGACAGCGGCTTCTCGGCCACCGCGCGCCGCAGCGGCTTTCGCGAAGGGGTGATGTGGAGCGAGCGCGAGATGGGGACCAACGGCATGGGGACCTGTCTCACGGCACGGCGTCCGGTCATCATTCACCGCACGGATCATTTCCTGGCACAGAACACGCAGCTGACCTGCTCCGCGGCCCCTATCTTCGACATGCGCGGAGAGCTGCTGGCCGCGATCGACATCTCGGGCGCCTCATCGAACCCCCAGAGCCACACGCTGGCGCTGGTCGAACTGGCGGCCCAGAACGTCGAGAACCGCGTGCTGCTCAGCGCCTGCAAGGACTTTCATCTGGTGCGGTTTCACCGCTGCGCGGAGTTCGTCAGCACCCCCGGCGAAGGGGTGCTGGCGTTCGACGATCAGGGCCTCGTCAAGGGGGCCAACCGCGCGGCGCTGAAGCTGCTCGGGCACCGCGACCACGAATCGTTATGCGGTCAGCGGGTGGACCGGGCCCTCGATACGAGCCTCACCGCGCTCATGCGCCTGACGGGGCAGCCCGGCTATCGCGCTGAATCCCTGAGCGCGAAGCTCGGCCAGAGACGTTGGTTTGCGACCGTGCATGCACCGATGGAATCACCGCACCGCACCCTGGTCGCCGTGGGCAATGGCGCGGGCGCGGACTGCGGTTTCCAGAGCCCCGCGGCGCGCGGCTCGCTCGAATGCCTGTATTCGGCGGACCCGACCATGCGCCATAACGTCGAGGTCCTGCGGCGCGTCATCGATCGGGATATCTCGGTGCTGTTGCTGGGCGAGACGGGCACCGGCAAGGGCTATTGCGCGCACGCGATCCATAACGCCAGCAGCCGCGCGGATAAACCCTTCGTGACGGTCAACTGTGCCGCCATTCCGGAGACCTTGATCGAGAGCGAGTTGTTCGGTCACAAGCCGGGGGCGTTCACCGGGGCGACGCGCGAAGGCGGCACGGGCAGGATACTGCAGGCAAACGGCGGTACGCTGTTCCTTGACGAGATCGGCGACATGCCGGTGGCGCTGCAGACGCGTCTCCTGAACGTGATCGAGGACCGCGAGGTGATGCCGCTCGGCGGCAATAAGGTGGTGAGCGTCGATGTACGCGTCATCAGCGCCACGCAGCATCATCCCCTCGACATGATCGCCAAGGGCCAGTTCCGCGAGGATCTCTACTACCGGCTCAACGGCATCACCGTGCGTCTGCCGCCGCTGCGCCAGCGCACCGATGGCGCGGAGCTGATTCGCAAGTTGCTGCACGACGAAGCCGGCGCTGCACAGCTCGAGATCGAACCGGCGCTGCTCGAGCGGCTCGTGCACCATTCCTGGCCCGGCAACGTTCGCCAGCTGCGCAACGTGCTGCGCACCATGTTGGCGCTGCGTACTTCGGATCAACTGACGCTGGCGGACTTCAATGAAGAGTGGCTTGCCGGGGGCCCAGCGGATGACCTGCCCAGCGAAATGGCTCAGCTCCTCGACGGCGACGGCGAGAGCGTGCTGAGCGACGCGGAACGCGAGGCGTTGCGACGCATGCTCGAGACGTGCCAGTGGAACGTCAGCGCAGCTGCGGCACGCCTGCACATCAGCCGTCGCACCATTTACCGCAAGATTCACAGACACGGACTGCTGAGGCACGCCCACGACATCGGAGCGGGCACTCAGGGGTCCGAATGAGCAACCCAGAGCCGAGGCAGGACTACCATGGCAATCAAGATTCACCCGCTGGTTGATCAGGGCGTCAAGCAGGGCACGCCGGGCTTCGCCGGCGGCACACTCACCTGCAAGTGCACCAGCAATCCCGTGACCGTTCGCGTCGCGTCGAATGTGGCTTTCAATCACGTCTGCGGCTGCACCAAGTGCTGGAAGCCGCAGGGCGCCTTGTTCTCGCTCGTCGGCGTGGCGGGCCGGGACAAGGTCTCGGTGACCGCGAACGCCGACAAGCTCAGGATCGTCGATGAGAAGGCGCCGATCCAGCGCCATGCCTGCAGCGGCTGCGGCGTGCACATGTACGGCCGCATCGAGAACAAGTCGCACCCGTTCTACGGGTTCGATTTCTTCCATGTGGAGCTGTCGAAGGACAGCGGCTGGGAGGCTCCGCAGTTTGCAGCCTTTGTCTCGTCGATCATCGAAGCGGGCACCAAGCCCGACCAGATGGGGGCGGTGCGTGCACGCCTGAAGGAGCTGAAGCTCGAACCATATGACTGCCTCTCGCCGGCACTGATGGATCTGATTGCGACCCATGCGGCGAAAGCCAAGGGCGTACTGGCGGCGTAGACAATCGCTGTGTTCCAGGGCCCCGCGTTCGCGCGGGGCCGCGCTTCGGACCGTAACCGCTTCCGAGTTGGGGAACTATCAGCCATGAAAACTCGTGCCGCGATCGCCTATGCTGCAGGAAAACCGCTTGAAATCGTGACCGTGGATCTCGATGGCCCCAAGGCCGGCGAGGTCCTGGTGGAGCTCAAGGCGACCGGCATCTGTCACACCGACGAGTTCACCCGTTCGGGCGGTGACCCGGAGGGCCTCTTCCCTTCGATCCTGGGCCACGAGGGCGCGGGCATCGTGGTGGACGTGGGCGCGGGTGTCACCTCGGTGAAGAAGGGCGAGCACGTCATTCCGCTCTACACACCCGAGTGCCGCCAGTGCAAGAGCTGCCTGTCGCGCAAGACCAACCTCTGTACTGCGATCCGCGCGACCCAGGGCAAGGGCGTGATGCCCGACGGCACCACTCGCTTCTCGATCGGCGGGGACAAGGTCTACCACTACATGGGCTGCTCGACCTTCTCCAACTTCACCGTGCTGCCGGAGATCGCGGTGGCGAAGATCCGCGAGGACGCCCCGTTCGACAAGGTCTGCTACATCGGGTGCGGAGTTACCACCGGTATCGGCGCGGTGATCAATACCGCCAAGGTCGAGCCGGGCGCCAACGTCGTGGTGTTTGGCCTGGGCGGCATTGGCCTCAACGTGATCCAGGGCGCGCGCCTTGCGGGGGCCAACAAGATCATCGGCGTCGACCTGAATCCCAATCGCAAGACGCTCGCCGAGAAGTTCGGCCTGACGCACTTCGTCAACCCCAAGGAAGTGGACGGGGACCTGGTGGCGCACCTCGTTGCGCTTACCGACGGCGGCGCGGACTACAGCTTCGAGTGCGTCGGCAACGTCAAGCTGATGCGCCAGGCGCTGGAATGCTGTCATCGCGGCTGGGGCGTGTCGGTAATCATCGGCGTCGCCGGCGCCGGCCAGGAAATTCAGACGCGGCCGTTTCAGCTGGTGACCGGGCGCGTGTGGAAGGGCACCGCGTTCGGCGGCGCGCGCGGCCGCACCGACGTGCCGAAGATCGTCGACTGGTACATGGACAAGAAGATCGCAATCGACCCGCTGATCACGCACACCATGCCGCTGGACAAGATCAACGATGCTTTCGATCTCATGCATGCCGGCACCTCCATCAGGAGCGTAGTCTTGTACTGAGCCGCCCCGGAAACCTGGCGCGGCGGCTGGACGGCGGCTGCTCTTCAGGCCCTGCCCCGAGGCGCACGCGGCACAGTGATACCTTTGTCCGAGCGCCTCATGCGAGGCAGGATCCTCCAATGAGCAAGACATCTTCGGTTTGCTGGGCCGTGCTGGGCGCCCTGGCGGTGCTGGCAGCCCGCGCCGACAACGCGGCGCGCCCTGCAGAACGGCTGTACGTTTCCGATGAGCGCGGCGGCAACGTGGTGATCGTTGACCCACGGGAGGCGCGCGTCGTGGCGCGCATCGCCGTGGGCAAGCGCCCGCGCGGCCTGCAGCTCTCGCTCGATCACCGCCGGGCGTACGTGGCGCTGTCGGGCTCGCCGATCGGCGGCCCGAACGTGGATGAATCGAAGCTGCCGCCGCCGGATCGGCGCTACGACGGCATCGGCGTGGTCGACCTCAAGTCGCAGAAGCTCATCAGCACCTACCCGAGCGGCGCGGATCCGGAGACCTTTGCGCTGTCGCACGACGGCAAGACCCTGTACGTATCCAACGAGGACACCGGCGGGCTGTCGGCCATCGATCTGACCACAGGCACTCTGCGCGCTACCGTGGCTGTGGGATCGGAGCCGGAAGGCGTGGCGGTCAGCCGGGACGATCACCGCGTATACGTCGCCTGCGAGACCGCCAACGCCATCTACGTGGTCGATGCACAAAGCATGAAGGTCCTCGCGAACATCCCGACCGGGAAGCGCCCGCGCTCCATCCTGCTCGCGAGCCACGCCCACCGCGGCTACGCGACCGACGAATTCGGCGCGGGGCTCACGGTCTTCAGCACCGATGACTACAAGGTCCTGAAGACCATCGCGCTCGGCGACCCCAAGGTCGTGCGTCCAATGGGCATCGCGTCCACGGACGGGCGGCTGCTGTACGTCACGACCGGGCGATTCGGCGCGCTGCTGGAGGTCGACGCGGAAACCGGCCGGATCGTGCGCACCATTGATAAGGTCGGACAGCGTCCCTGGGGTGTGGCTTTGAGCCGCGACGGAGCCAAGGCGTACACCGCCAACGGACCCTCGGGCGATGTCTCCGTCGTCGATCTGAAGTCAGGTCACGTCGACGCCAGAATCGCAGTCGGAGGCAGTCCCTGGGGCGTCGTGTCGGCGCCAGCGGCTGAATAGGCAATGGGCCAGAGAGCGTTGCTGCTCGCGATGGCAGTGACATTTGCCAGTCCCTGCGCGATCTGCACAGCCGCCGCGGCCGCCGACGAGGGCTCCGGGCACGTGGAGCGCTTATCGGCTCCGACAAACGGCGGAATCTGGAAGGCGGTGGTACCGCCGCCAGGTACGATGCACGGGGAGTTCGGCAACCACGATCCCGTCGGTCTTGCCGCCGGGGTCAGGATCGAAGCAGATTGCTCCATCAACTGGGTCGATCCGGATGCCGGCCAGCTGTACTGCTTCTCGAGTGCGACGTCCCTGGTGTTTTTTCTCGAAGCCCCCCACGCCTTTCTCGAGCGGGCGCGGGCGCAATGGCTGCGCCGCGGCACCAGCGGGGTCAGGGAACCACGTGCGAGTTGCCGAGATCTTTCCAGTCATAGCGCGGCACCTGCACCCACTGACCGTCCTTGAGCTCCGGCACCTTGTGCACCCGGGTCTGCTCGATGGTCATCTTGCCGTCCTTGTCGTGGATCCAGAAGTCGATGTCGTAGACCTGGTCCTTGGTGCCGACCGCGCGAAAGTCGGTACACGCGAAGTAATGCCCGTTGTCATCGAGCTGCCGGATCGGCTGGTGGGTGTCGATGAACTCAAGATCCAGCACCTTGCCGGTCTTGTCATCCTTGAGCTTGAACACGCCGTGGTTCTTCGCCGCCTCGGCGAGCGCGCCCTGTTCGACCGCCGACATCACCTCCCAGCCGCGCTTGTTGGCGACGTGGCCGGGGTGCTCGGAGGCGGGGATCCACCACCAGGGCACTGGAGAGCGTGCCGTCAGCGTCCAGGAGCCCTCGCTCTTGATGGGTTCCTTGTAGATGCGGATTTCCTGGACCTTGAGCTGTCCATCGGCAGGCGCCACCCAGAAATCGATCAGGTAGCGCTTCTGCGCCTCAGCCGGGTCGTGAAACTTCACATCCGGAAAGAAGCCGTAGCCGTCGATGGTG
>CATPBM010000023.1 GCA_955652625.1 uncultured Steroidobacteraceae bacterium | reverse complement strand
GTGTCGGAACTGGTGCAGGTGGCCGGGGGCGAGGACTGCTTTCCGGAGCTCGCGCGCGAGGGGCTCGGGCGCAATCGCATCATCGCCGATTCCATGGAGGTGCCGCGGCGCGCCCCCGACATCATGCTCGGCTCGTGGTGCGGCAAGAAGTTCCGCCCCGAGCGCGTCGCGGCGCGCCCGGGATGGGAGAATATTCCCGCGGTGCGCGACGGCTACGTGCGCGAGATCAAGTCCGCGCTCATCCTGCAGCCAGGCCCTGCGGCGCTCACCGACGGGGTGCGGGCGATCCAGAGCGTGATCGAGGAGTGGGCCCGGCGCGCCTAGCGCATGCCGCGCCGGGCGCGGATCAGCTCGTAGGCCTCGATGATCTGCTGCGTGCGCTGCTTGGCGTGCGCCATCATCGACTCGGGCAGGCCGTTCGCCTTCAGCTTGTCCGGATGATGGCGGTGCAGCTGGCGGCGGTAGGCCTTGATGACTTCCTCATCGCTCGCCGCCGCGGTGATCTCGAGGACGCGGTAGGCTTCCTCGAGCCCGCCGCTGCGCGCCGCGCTGCTGCCGGCGCTGCGAAATGCGCCCCGCTGGATGCGCAACACCGCCTCGATGTGCGCGTACGCCAGTCCCGAGATGCCGAGCGCGGCGGCGATCCGCCCCATGAGCGGCCGCACCGGGCCTTCGAGATTGTTACCGGCGAGCGCGGCGCGCACCTGGATCTCGAGGAACACACGCGTGAGGTCGGGCCGGCCACGGCAGGCGCTGCTAAGACCGGTGAGCTCGGCGCCGAGGTCAAAGCCCGCAAGCTTGCCGGCGGTGAAGCAGGCGATTGCTTCCTGGACCTGGGCGGCATTCAGGCGCAGCTCGCTCATGACCGCGCGCGCGGCCGAGATCTCCTGCTCCGAGACGCGGCCGTCGGCCTTGGCGAGATAACCCATCACGCGGAACGTGGCGCGGAAGAAACGCTCGCCGATGGCGGCGAGCTCATCGGGCGTACTCGCGTAAGCCGGCTCGCCCAGCTCGTCGAACTGGTGACCGAGCAGCACGCCGAGCGCTGCCCCGATCGGGCCGAGCGCGAGCGCGCCAAGCAGGCCGCCGGCGACCTTACCGATCCATTTCATTTCCATGCGTGGCGCGCAGGTTCCGCAGGTGTGGGAGGCCCAAAGGGCCGCTATAGTACCAAGGGCATGCCAGCCCCCACCGTTTACCGCACCGAGCTCACGGGCCTCGCCCGCATCCACGAGGGCAAGGTGCGCGACATCTACGCCGTTGACGATGCGACCCTGCTCATCGTGACCACCGACCGGCTGTCGGCCTTCGATGTCGTGCTGCCCGATCCCATTCCCGACAAGGGCCGCGTGCTCAACGGCATCTCTGAGTTCTGGTTTGCGCACACCCGCCATCTGGTGCCCAACCACCTGACCGGGCGTGACCCGGCAAGCGTGCTCAGGCACGACAGCGAGCGCGCGCTCCTGCAGGGGCGCGCGGTGATCGTGCGACGCCTTAAGGCGCTGCCAATCGAGGCGGTGGTGCGCGGCTACCTCATCGGCTCGGGCTGGAAGGACTACCAGGCAAGCGGACAGTTGTGTGGCATCGAGTTGCCCCCGGGACTGAAGCTCGCCGAGCGGCTGCCGCAGCCGCTATTTACCCCGGCGACCAAGGCCCCGAGCGGCGGTCACGACGAGAACATCGCCTTCGCGGACCTGGCCTCGCTCTTAGGTCCCGAGCTTGCGGCCGCGGTGCGCGACAGCGCGCGCGCCCTGTATGGCTTCGCCGCCGAGCACGCGCGCCGCCGCGGCATCATCATCGCCGACACCAAGTTCGAGTTCGGGGTGGACGCCGAGGGGCGCCTGACGCTCATCGACGAGGTGCTGACGCCGGATTCCTCGCGCTTCTGGCCGGCGGACACGTATCGTGCCGGCGTCAGCCCGCCGAGCTTCGACAAGCAATACGTGCGCGACTATCTTGAGACGCTCGACTGGAACAAGAAGGCGCCGGGACCGAAGCTGCCGGCCGAGATCATCGCGCGCACCAGCGACAAGTATCGCGAAGCGCTGGCGCGCCTGACGAGTGAGGTTCTGTGAGCAAGCCCGCCGCGTGGATTGCCCCCTCGATTCTGTCAGCCGACTTCGCGCGGCTCGGCGAGGAGGTCGATGCCGTGCTGGCCGCGGGCGGCGACCTCATTCACTTCGACGTGATGGACAACCACTACGTGCCGAATCTCACCATCGGCCCGATGGTGTGCGAGGCGCTGCGCAAGCATGGCGTCAAGGCGCCGATCGACGTGCATCTCATGGTGCGCCCCGTGGATCGCATCGTGCCGGATTTCGCCGCCGCCGGTGCGAGCTACATTACCTTCCACCCGGAAGCCACCGAGCACATCGATCGCACTATCTCACTGATCCGCGAGCACGGCTGCCACCCCGGACTGGTGTTCAATCCCGCGACCCCGCTCGACTACCTCGACTACACCCTGGAGCTCATCGACATGGTGCTCATCATGTCGGTGAACCCCGGCTTCGGCGGGCAGCAGTTCATTCCGACCAGCCTGCGCAAGCTTGCGGACGCACGCGCCCGCATCGATGCATCAGGGCGGGAGGTGCGACTCGAGGTGGATGG
>CATPBM010000022.1 GCA_955652625.1 uncultured Steroidobacteraceae bacterium | reverse complement strand
CCACCGGAACGGACACGTAATCGACCGCGCCAAGCCTGTAGCCTTTGAGCCGGTCCAGTTCCGACACATGGACGCCGGTGACAAAGATGATGGGCGTTCTCTCGAATCGCGGATGGTCGTGAATCAGCTCGGCTGTCTCGAAACCGTCCATGTCCGGCATGCTCACATCCAGCAGCACGACGGCGAATTCCTGCTGCATGAGCTTTTCGAGGGCTTCGGCACCGGAGCGCACCGCCACCAGGTTCTGTCCGAGCTCGCTCAGCACGGACTGGTAGGTGAGCAGGCGCGCGGGCTGATCATCGACCAGCAGAATGTTGACCTTTTCGGTCATATCCGAGTAGACAACAGCCCTGTCGGATTTGGCCATGCGCGCTCTACCGGTGCAGCCACATGCGCACGAGGGAGAGCAGCTGATCGGTGTTCACGGGCTTGGCGACGTAGTCCGATGCGCCTGCTTCGAGGCACTTTTCCCGGTCGCCTTTCATGGCCTTTGCGGTAAGAGCGATGATCGGCAGCAGGCGGAACTTGTGGTTGCTGCGGATGCGGCGCATGGTCTCATAACCATCCATTTCCGGCATCATGACGTCCATCAGCACCAGCGCCAGATCGTCGGTGCTCTCGACCAGCTTGATTGCCTCCTGCCCGTTGGTCGCCGTCACCACCTGCATGCTGTGGCGCTCGAGGAGACTATTGAGCGCGAAGATGTTGCGAATGTCGTCATCGACCACCAGTACCTTGCGACCGCTCAACGGCTCGTCGCTCTCATGCAGCGCCTGGATCATCTGCTGCTTGGTCGGCGGCAGGTCGGCGATCACCCGATGCAGGAACAGAGCCGTCTCATCCAGCAGCCGCTCCGGTGAGCGCACGCCCTTGATCACGATGCTCTTGGCGTTCTTGCGAAGCTCGATTTCCTCGTGATCGGAGAGCTCGCGGCCGGTGAAGACGACAATCGGTGTCTGACGCAGCTGCGCATCCGCCTGGATCTGGTCGAGCAGCTCGAAGCCGGACATGTCCGGCAGTCGCAGATCGAGCACCACGCAGTCGAAGCTGCCGGCGCGCATGGCCTCGAGCGCCTCGCTGCCGGTACCGGCGCTGGTGATCTCCAGATCGGTGTGTTCCAGCAGCTGCCTGACACTCATCTGCTCCGCCGGGTCGTCCTCGACCACCAGCAGCCGTCGCACCCGGGCCGAGGTGAAGCTCTTGAGGCGTTCCAGGGCCGCTACCAGTCCCTCCGTGGTCACGCTCTTGGTAATGAAGGAGAAAGCGCCGCGCTCCAGGCCGTACTGCCGCTCGTCCTCGACCGTCAGGATCTGCACCGGGATGTGACGCGTTTCGGGGCTGCGCTTGAGCTGGTTGAGAACTGTCCAGCCCAGCATGTCCGGCAGGAACACGTCCAACGAGACCGCGGTCGGATGGTGCTTGTGCGCCAGTGCCAGCGCGTCGGCGCCCGTCCTGGCGAGCAGCACCTTGAATCCGCGATCGCGCGCCAGGTTGAGCAGGATACGCGCATAGTGTGGATCGTCCTCCACCACCAGCAGCACCGTGTCCCCCAGCTGCACCTCTTCACGGTCATCCGCGATCTCTTCCCGCACGACGGGCAGTACCGTGGGCTGATAAGCCGCCGGGGCCGTCGCCTCCGCAGCGGGACGCTGAGTCGCTCCCCTGATGTAGGCAGAACCCGCGTACGCGACGGGCAGATAGAGGGTGAAGGTGCTGCCGGTGCCCAATGTGCTGCTCAGGCGGATTTCCCCGCCGAGCAGATGCGCCAGCTCACGGCTGATGGCAAGTCCCAGACCGGTGCCGCCGTACTTGCGGGCGGTGCCTGCATCCGCCTGCTGGAATGCCTCGAAGATGATGCGCTGCTTCTCCGGCGGGATGCCGATGCCGGTATCGCTCACCGAGAACTCGACCACCGCCGGGGCCTGGCTGAGAACCGGATGCTCCGCGCTCCAGCCGCCGGTCGCGACGCCCACGTGCAGGCGCACGCCGCCGCGCTCGGTGAACTTGAATGCGTTCGAGAGCAGATTCTTCAGCACCTGCATCAGGCGCTTGGAGTCGGTGGTGATCGCCCGTCCCAGGCGCGTATCGAAGTCCGCCGTGAAAGACAGCTTGCGCGCCTCCGCCTCGTGCCGGAAGTTGCGCTCGATGGTCTCGCGCAGATGCGTGAACAGCAGGTCTTCACACTCGACCGTGACCGTGCCCGATTCGATCTTGGACAGGTCGAGGATGTCGCTGATGAGGTTGAGCAGGTCGGTGCCGGCGCCGTGAATCGTGCTGGCGAACTCGACCTGCCGGGATGACAGGTTGCCGTCCGCATTCTCGGCAAGCTGCTGCCCGAGGATCAGGATGCTGTTGAGTGGCGTGCGCAGCTCGTGCGACATGTTCGCCAGGAACTCCGACTTGTAGCGCGAGGTAAGGGCGAGCTCGGCCGCCTTGTCTTCCAGCGCCCGGCGGGCCAGCTCGATCTCCTGGTTCTTGCGCTCGACTTCCGCGTTCTGCTCCGCGAGCAGCTTCGCCTTGTTGGCCAGCTCCTCGTTGGTTTGCTGCAGCTCGGTCTGCTGCGTCTGCAGCTCGCCGGCGAGCTGCTGCGACTGCTTGAGCAGGCCCTCGGTGCGCATCGTCGCCTCGATGGTGTTCAACACCACCCCGATGATGCTTCCGGTCAGCTGCTCGAGAAACGCGAGCTGCGAGGCGGTGAAATCCCCGAGCGAGGCCAGCTCCACCACCGCCTTCACCTGGCCTTCGTACAACACGGGCAGGACGACGACACTGCGCGGCCGCGCGTTGACCAGTCCGCCCTGCACGCGGATGGAGTCCCCCGGGATGTCCGTCAGCAGCAGGCGCTGCCGGTCCACTGCCGCCTGCCCGACGAGGCCTTCCCCGACGCCGTAGCGACGCGGCTCGCGGCTCTCATAAGCCTCATCGGCGTAGCTGGCGAGCTCCTTCAGGCAAGGCAGCGGCTCGGCGCGCTCCATGACGTAGATGATCCCCTGCTGCGCGCTCACCAGCGGCGCCAGCTCCGACAGCAGCAGCTTGCCGACCGTCACCAGGTCGCGCTGACCCTGCATCATGCGGCTGAATTTCGCGAGGTTGGTCTTGAGCCAGTCCTGCTCGGTGTTGCGCTCGGTCGTCACGCGCAGGTTGCCGATCATGGCGTTGATGTTGTCCTTGAGCTCGGACACCTCGCCGCGTGCTTCCACCTGAATCGAGCGCGTCAGATCGCCCTTGGTCACGGCCGTCGCCACCTCGGCGATCGCGCGGACCTGGTTGGTGAGGTTGGCCGCGAGCAGGTTCACGTTCGCCGTGAGATCCTTCCAGGTTCCTGCCGCCCCGGGAACGTGTGCCTGGCCACCGAGGCGACCCTCGACGCCGACTTCGCGCGCCACGCTCGTCACCTGGTCGGCGAAGATCGCGAGCGTGTCCGTCATGCTGTTGATGGTGTCCGCCAGCGCGTTGACTTCTCCCTTCGACTCCACCGTAAGGCGCTGGCGCAGGTCGCCGTTGGCGACCGCGGTCACCACCTTCACGATGCCGCGCACCTGGTTGGTGAGGTTATTCGCCATCACGTTCACGTTGTCGGTCAGGTCCTTCCAGGTGCCGGCGACGCCGGGCACCAGCGCCTGGCCGCCGAGCTTGCCTTCGGTGCCGACCTCGCGCGCCAGGCGCGTCACTTCCGCGGCGAAGCCGTTGAGCTGGTCCACCATCGTGTTGATGGTCTCTTTGAGCTGCAGAATCTCGCCTTTCACGTCCACCGTGATCTTGCGCGACAGATCGCCACGCGCAATTGCCGTCGACACCTCGGCGATGTTGCGCACCTG
>CATPBM010000021.1 GCA_955652625.1 uncultured Steroidobacteraceae bacterium | reverse complement strand
GCCTTGTTTCGGTGGATGATCTGCTTGCTCACCAGCGAGTCAATGACAGGGACCGCTGTCTGGTAGCTGCTCTTGGCCGCCTCCTTGTGGCCGCCTGCGACGGCCGTGGTCACGTTGCGCACGGCAGTGCGCATGCGTGAGCGCAGCGCCACGTTGCGGGCGCGGTGCTTCTCGGCCTGGCGGGCAGCTTTTTCGGCGGACTTGGTATTGGCCACGAAATCTCCGTATCGGGAACGTACCCTCTCGCGAGGGCGGGTAGTCTGCGCATCCGGCCCGCCCTTGTCAACGCGACCTCACGAGGTGGGCGCTTCGGTCCTGAAGTTCACATAAACTCGACGCCGCCCGCGGGCCCGCGGTGTCCGCGGCATAGTTTTAATCTTTTCAGATCAGTAACTTATTTAGCTCATGCAGCTCATTCGCGGATTCGGCGCCGCGCCTCGCCGGGGCGGGGGCTGCGTCCTGACCATTGGGACTTACGACGGCATTCACCTGGGGCATCAGGCGCTGCTGGCGCGCCTGAGCGCGCACGCTGAGCGGCTGGGTGCCCCGGGGGTGCTGCTGACGTTCGAGCCCACGCCGCGCGAGTACCTGCTGCCTGAGGATCCCCCGGCGCGGCTGACCTCATTGCGCGAGCGTTGGCGCATTCTCGCCGGCTCGCGGCTGCACTACCTGTGGCTGCTGCGCTTCGGCGAGGCTTTGCGTAACCTCTCAGCTGAGGCCTTTGCGGAGCTGCTGGTGCGCGATCTGGCCCCCAAGGTCGTGGTGGTCGGACACGACTTCCGCTTCGCCAAGAACGGGGAGGCGACCGCGCCGGTGCTCGCCCAGGCCGGCAAGCGGCTGGGGTTCGAAGTCGATGTGCTGCCGCCGGTAATGCTGGATGGGGAGCGCATCAGCAGCAGCGGGGTGCGTGCGGCGCTCGCCTGCAGCGACTTTGAGCGTGCGCGGCGCTGGCTGGGCAGGCCCTGGTCGATGCGCGGCCGGGTGTCGCCGGGTCAGCGCCTGGGCGCGGACCTGGGATTCCCGACCGCCAACTTGCCGCTGGAGCGCCGGCGTGCGCCGGTCGCCGGCATCTTCGCGGTGCACGTGCGCCTGGCGGGAGGGGCGGCGCTCGCCGGCGTTGCAAGTCTCGGCACGCGTCCCACGGTGGGCGGGACCGAGGCGCTGCTCGAGGCGCATGTGTTTGATTTCAGCGGCGACCTGTACGGCCGCGAGATCGAGGTCGAATTCGTGGCGAAACTGCGCGATGAGGAGCGCTTCGCAACGCTCGGCGCGCTCGCCGCGCAGATGCGGCGCGACGCGGCCGATGCGCGCCGCATCCTGCATGTTTGAATGAGTTGAAATGGCCGATTACAAACACACCATCACCCTGCCGCAGACGGACTTTCCGATGAAAGCGGACCTGGCGCATCGCGAGGGCGCGCAGGTGCGCCTGTGGGAGGAGCGTCGCACGTATGCAAAGCTGCGCGAGATCGCCCGCGGCCGGCCGCGCTTCGTGCTGCACGACGGGCCGCCGTATGCCAACGGTGCGATCCACATCGGCCACGCGGTGAACAAGATCCTCAAGGACATCGTCGTCAAGTCGCGCTCGCTCGACGGCTTCGACTCCCCCTACATCCCGGGCTGGGACTGCCACGGGCTGCCCATCGAGCTGCAGGTGGAAAAGAGGCACGGCCGCCCGGGACAGAAACTCGACGCGCGCGCCTTTCGCGCCGCCTGTCGCACCTACGCGCAGGAGCAGATCGAGCTGCAGCGCGCCGACTTCAAACGCCTGGGTGTCCTGGGAGACTGGGACCGCCCCTATGTCACCATGTCCCCGCGCTACGAGGCGCAGCAGCTGCGCGCCTTCGGCCGGATCATCTCGAATGGTCACCTCTACAAGGGCGTGAAGCCGGTGCACTGGTGCCTCGATTGCCGCTCGGCGCTCGCGGAGGCCGAGGTGGAGTACGAGGAGAAGACCTCGCCAGCCATCGACGTGGCGTTTCGCGTGAGCGACAACGGCCAGCTCGCCGGCCGCCTGGGCGTTGCGCCCGAGAAACTCGGCGCAAAGCCGGTGGACGTCGTGATCTGGACCACTACGCCCTGGACGTTGCCGGCGAACCAGGCGGTGGCGCTGCGCGCGGAGTTCACCTACGTGCTCGTGGAAGCCGAGCAGGCGGGCGAACGCCGGCGCCTGATCCTGGCCGCGGAGCTGCTTGAGGCGTGCCTGAAGCGTTATGCAATGACCGAGGCGCGCGTGCTGGGGCAATTTGAAGGCCGCACGCTCGAGGGCCTGAAGCTTGCGCATCCGTTTCAGGAGCGGTTGGTGCCGGTGATTCTCGCCGAGCACGTCACGCTCGATGCCGGCACTGGCGCGGTGCATACCGCTCCGGGACACGGCCAGGAGGACTTCGCGGTCGGCCAGCGCTATGGCCTGCCGGTCGTCGACCCGGTCGGCAACGATGGGCGCTTCCTCAGCGGCACACCGCTGGTTGCGGGGCTCAGGGTGGACGAGGCCAACCCCGTGATCATCGAGACGCTTGCCCAAGGCGGTCGGCTGCTGCACCAGGAATCTCTTCTGCACAGCTACCCGCACTGCTGGCGTCACAAGACACCGGTCATTTTCCGCGCGACGCCCCAGTGGTTCATCAGCATGGAGCGCGCGGGTCTGCGCGAACACGCGCTGCGCGACATCAAAGGCGTGCAGTGGACCCCGGCGTGGGGCGAGCAGCGTATCACCGGCATGATCGCCAGCCGTCCGGACTGGTGCATTTCCCGGCAGCGCACCTGGGGGGTGCCGATACCGCTGTTTGTGCACAAGGAAACAGGGGAACGCCATCCGCGCACGCAGGAGCTGATCGAAGCGGCCGCCGCGCGTGTGGAGCAGGGCGGGATCGACGCCTGGTTCGCACTCGAGCCGCACGAGCTCCTGGGAGCAGAGGCCGAGCACTACGACAAGGTCAGCGATGTCATGGACGTGTGGGCCGACTCGGGGATGTCCTTCGAGTGCGTGGGCACTGAGCGGCCGGAGGTCAGCGCGCCGGTGGAGTTGTACCTGGAAGGCTCGGACCAGCATCGCGGCTGGTTCCACAGCTCCCTGCTCATGTCCGAGGCGCTCTACGAGCGGGCGCCGTACCGTGGCGTGCTCACGCACGGCTTTGCGGTCGATGAGAAGGGCCGCAAGATGTCGAAGTCCCTCGGCAACGTCATCGCCCCGCAGAAGGTCATGAGCACACTCGGCGCGGACGTGCTGCGCCTGTGGGTCTCGGCGACCGACTACGCGAACGAGATTGCCGTGTCGGACGAGATCCTCAAGCGCATGGCGGATTCCTACCGCCGCATGCGCAACACGCTGCGCTTCCTGCTCGGTAATCTGCACGGCTTCGACCCCGCGCGGCACGCGTTGCCGGCCGCGCAGTTGCTGGCGCTCGATCGCTGGGTGCTCGCGCGCACGCACGCTCTGCAGGCGCAGATCCTGGAGGCGTACCGCCAATACAGCTTCCACGTCATCTATCAGAAGGTGCATAACTTCTGCAGCGTGGATCTGGGCGGTTTCTATCTCGATGTCGTCAAGGACCGCATGTACACCACGCCGGCCGCCGGCCGTGCGCGGCGCTCCGCGCAAACCGCCATGTTCCACATCGCCGAGAGCATGGTGCGCTGGCTCGCGCCCATCCTGTCGTTCACCGCTGAAGAGATCTGGCGCTACCTGCCGGGCGAACACGGCGAATCGGTGTTCCACGCGACCTGGCACGCGCTGCCCGGGGTTCCCGGCGACGCCCTCGACTGGGAGGCGCTCATACAGTTGCGCACCGACGTCACGCGCGAGCTGGAGAAGCTGCGCGACACGGGCGCGATAGGCGCGCCGCTTGATGCGCGGGTGGACGTCTACTGCACGCCCGGGGAGTACCCGCGCTTCGCCGCCCTCGGCGAGGAGCTGCGCTTCCTCCTGATCACCTCGCACGCCCACGTGAACCAGGTAGACTCCCCGCCAGCGCAAGCCGTACCGGCTGCCAACACCGGGGTAAGTGGCGTGTGGCTCCGTGCTCAGCCCACTGCCGATCCCAAGTGCGTGCGCTGCTGGCAGCGCCGCTCGGACGTCGGCGCCGACCAACGGCATCCGCAGCTGTGCGGGCGCTGCATCAGCAACCTCGAAGGTCCTGGGGAAAAAAGGATGTACGTATGAGCGATGCGAACAACGCCAGCGCGCCGGTGCCGCGCGGCCGCGGGACCGGGCGGCTGCGGGGCCTGCCGGCCTCGGCGAGCGGGTGGCGCTGGCTGCCGCTCTCGGCGGCGGTGATCGTGGCAGACCACGCCGTCAAGGCGTGGATCATGCATCACTTTTCGCTGTTTGAGCGCGTGCACGTGCTCAGCGTGCTGGACATCATTCTCACCTACAACACCGGCGCCGCCTTCAGCTTCCTGTCGCAGGCTTCCGGGTGGCAGCGCTGGCTGTTCGTGGCGCTCGCGCTCGGGGTGAGCGCTGCGCTCATCGTGTGGATGCGGCGCCTGAACGCCGGCGTGCACGGGCTGCTCGCCTGCGGGCTGTCGCTCATCGTCGGGGGCGCACTCGGCAACATGCTCGACCGGCTGGCGACGGGACGGGTGGTGGATTTCATCCACGTGCACTGGGGACATGCGTATTTTCCGGCGTTCAATATCGCCGATTCCGCCATCACCGTGGGCGCCGTGCTGCTGCTGATCGATGCCTGGCGCGAAACGCGCGCCGCGAAGAGGCTGCGTATCTGATGCAAGTGCTGCTCGCCAATCCCCGGGGTTTCTGCGCGGGCGTCGATCGCGCCATCGACATCGTCGAGCGGGCGCTGGAATTGTTCGGTCCGCCGATTTACGTGCGGCACGAGGTCGTTCACAACCGCTACGTCGTGGAGCGGCTGCACGGACTGGGCGCGGTGTTCGTCGACGAGCTCGCCGAAGTGCCCGCAGGCGGCACCGTGATCTTTTCCGCGCACGGCGTGTCGAGTGCGGTGGAGGAGGAGGCACGGGGCGGCGGGCTCACCGTGTTCGACGCCACCTGCCCGCTCGTGACCAAGGTGCACATGGAGGTGCAGCGCTACGCCCGCGACGGATGCGACGTGATCCTCATCGGCCATGCGGGCCATCCGGAGGTCGAAGGCACCATGGGGCGCTTCGACGCCAGCTTCGGCGGTCGTATTCTGCTGGTGGAGAGCACCGCCGACGTGGCCGCCCTTGCGGTGCGCGACCCGCAGCGGCTGGCCTTCGTCACTCAGACGACGCTGTCGGTAGACGATACGGCGGAAATCGTTGCGGCCCTGCGCGCCAGGTTCCCGCAGCTCGCCACGCCGCGGCGCGAAGACATCTGCTACGCGACCCAGAACCGCCAGGACGCGGTCAAGAAGCTGCTCGAGCAGTGCGATGTGCTGCTAGTCGTGGGCTCGCGGACCAGCTCCAACTCCAATCGACTTCGCGAACTTGCCGACCGCGCCGGCATAGCCGGCTACCTGATCGATGGCCCCGCGGACCTGCGCGCCGAGTGGTTCCACGGCAAGCGCGCGGTCGGGGTGACCGCGGGAGCCTCGGCGCCAGAGCTGCTGGTGCGGCAGGTGGTCGAGCACCTCGCTCGCTGGGGCGGTGAGGCAGCGCGCGAGGTGATCGGGCGCGAGGAGCGCGTGTTCTTCACGTTGCCGCGCGAGTTGCGGCGCGAGCCGGAAAAGCGCGAGCGCTGATCGCGTAGCGCCAGCCGGTCGCGGGCCGCGCCCGCGGCCGCAAAGTACCCACCGCCCGCCTGCTTTGCCGCGCAGGCCGGCCACAGCGGTGCGGAACGCCCTTACCCTTCTGCGCGCGAAACCGCCGCGCGTGCGCGCGCCACCTACGCATGGACACGCTCACTGAGGAGGCGAAGCAAATGCGCGTTGCGCTACGTGACAAAACATCGCTGGCGTCACTGTTGACGGCCGGAACCCTTACGGCGGTTCTGGTCGCGTGCGGTGGCGGCTATGGCGGCGGGATGATGGGCATGACGGGCGGCGCGGGCTGCATGAGCGGCGCGTACTCCAGCAACTGCCCCGCGCCCGCCATTACCATGAAGTCCCCCGGTGGGACCGTCAATCGCACCGTTACGCTGTCGGCGAGCGCCGCGGCGGCCATGGGCATCTCGGTCATGCGGGTCGATTTCATGGTCGACGGGATGAGTGTGGGGATGGCTACCACCTCTCCGTATACGATCAACTGGGACAGCACCAGCGTCGCGGACGGCACCCACATGCTTACCGCGAGCGTCACTGACAGCCTGAGCCAGACGACCCGCTCGGCCTCCGTCAGCGTGACGGTCGACAACAATCCCGCCTTTACCGTTGCCATGGCTCCCGGGCAGATCCTGCCAGCGCCGACTTCGGGTGCGTCGGGGTCGGCGAGCCTGGCGGCAAAGCTGGCGAACGGCGCCGTGAGCGGCAAGGTCATGGTCAGTGGAGTCGCGGCAACAGCGGTGAGCATCAACGAGGCGTTTGCCGGCAACACCGGAAGCAGATTGATCACGCTCGTGGCGAACGGCGGTACTGCCGGAGAGTGGGACGTGCCCGCGGGGGCGCTGCTCACGGCCGACCAGGTCACGGCGCTGCTGCAGGGCAGGCTCTACGTGATTGCGAGCTCCGCGGCCAACCCCAACGGTGAGATCCGCGGGCAGATCACCCCGGCGAACGTCAGAGTGGTTTTCTCCGCGATGGCGGGTGCGCAGGAAGTGCCGCCGATCAGCATCGCCGCATCCGGCGTGGCCGCGACCACGGTGGATTCCACGGCAAACACGCTCACCGTTCACGTGCATGCCACGGGCGTGGATGATGCCCTGACGAGCGATGTGGATAACGGTGCCGCCGCCGCCACGGGAGCAAGGCTCACGGCGCTCGCCCACGACGCTGTCGACGCAGGGCACTGGTCAATGGAGCTCGCCCCGATCACGGCCGCCGACGCCGCCAACTTCAACGCCAGCAAGTGGTACGTGAACCTCGCGACCCCGGCGGATCCGAGTGGCGCGATTCGCGGGCAGATCGATGTCCCGAGCCACTAAATCCAGAAGCTGACATTGCCGGTCCGCCCGAAGATGGGTGGGCCGGCTGTTATTTTCAGAGCGCGCGGCTCTGGTACACGGACTTCTTCAGCTTCCAGCGCTTGTGCGACCAGGGCCAGTCCGGTGGCGCCGAATGAATCTGCGCTTCCACCAGGCGCGCATAGCGCTCGGTGAGGGCGCCGGAAGGCAGGGATTGCCCCGCGGTGCTCAGCGGCTGGAATTCCATCTCATAGTAGCCGCGCGCGGTGCGCCGCATGGCGATGAAG
>CATPBM010000020.1 GCA_955652625.1 uncultured Steroidobacteraceae bacterium | reverse complement strand
TCTCCCCGACCTGCCCGAGCTCGAGGTTGTTCCCGGCGTCGTCCCTGATCGACACCTCGGTGGATGAGATCGGCAGGCCGATCGAGCCGTTGAAACCGGCTTCCGGCGGATTGATGCACGCGGCGGGGGAGGTTTCCGTGAGGCCCCAGGCCTGCGTAAGGGTGCAACCGGTCGCCTCCTTCCAGCGCTGTGCGACACTCGCTTGCACGGCCATGCCGCCGCCAAGGGTCACTTTCAGCTTGCTGAAGTCGATCTGGCCGAATTCCGGGGCGTGCAGCATGGCATTGAACAGCGTATTCACTCCGCTGAAGTAGTTGCAGGGGTACTTCTTCATGTCCGCGCAAAGCGCTTTCTGGTCGCGCGGATTGATGATCAGTACGTTCTTCCAGCCGAGGCGCAGGAACAGCATGCAGTTCGCCGTCAGGGCGAAGATGTGATACAGCGGGATCGCCGTGATCAGCACTCCGGGCTCGTCCTGGAACGTCTTGCCGAGCCAGGCTTCGGATTGCAGGACGTTGATGCCCACGTTGCCGTGCGACAGCATGGCGCCCTTCGCGACCCCGGTGGTGCCGCCGGTGTACTGCAGGAAGGCAATGTCGGCGGGCCGCACGTCGACCGGCGCTAGCGGCAGCTTGAGTCCCGCGCTGACCGCGGTCTTGAACGAGATCGCGCCCGGGATGTTCCAGCGGGGCACCTGCTTCTTCACATGGCGCACCACGAAATTCACGATGGCGGACTTGGGGAACGGCAGGAAATCTCCCACCGCGGTCACCAGCACCCGCTTCAGGTTCGTGTTCGGCAGCACCTTCTCGAGCACGTGCGCGAAGTTCTCCAGGACCACGATCGCCGTAGCCCCGGCGTCCTTGAGCTGGTGTTGCAGTTCCGGCGCTGTATACAGCGGGTTGGTATTGACGACGATGAGGCCAGCGCGCAGTGCGCCGAACATGGCGATGGGATACTGCAACGAATTGGGCAGCATCACGGCGATGCGATCGCCCTTGCTGAACCCGGCCTGCTGCAGCCAGGCAGCGAAGGCGCGCGAGAACTCCTCGAGCTGTCGGTAGGTGAGCTTCGCGTCCATCTGCACATAGGCCACCCGCCCCCCGTACTGCGTGCAGGCCTTTTCCACCAGCTCCTTCAGCGAGCTCAGTTGCTTCGGGTCGACCTCCGCAGGGACGTGGGGCGGATACGACTTCAGCCAGATTCTGTCCATCACGCTCCCCCGATCTAACGACTGTTCTTAAGCAGCGGCTTCAAGTACGGCCAGACGGTATCGAGAATCGGCGGCTCGCCCCGCGAGTTGGGGTGCATCCCGTCCTCCTGCATGAGCGTCGGGTCCAGCGCCACCTTCTCCAACAGGAACGGCACGAGCGGCAGATGATATTGGTTTGCCAGCTCCGGGAACATGCGTGCGAAATCGGCGGTGTAGCGCGGCCCGAGGTTGGGTGGGATGCGCATGCCCACCAGAAGCACGCGCGTCCCGGCCGCCTGCGCCAGGCGCACCATCTGCGCGAGATTGTCGCGGGTCGCGTTTGCCGGCAGTCCGCGCAAGCCGTCATTGGCCCCCAGCTCCAGAATCACCAGTTCCGGCCGGTGCAGCTCGAGCGCCCGCGGCAGGCGCTGGAGGCCGCCGCTGGTGGTCTCGCCACTCACGCTGGCGTTGACGATCTGGTACCCGTACCCTTGTGTGTGCAGCCGTTGCGTGAGCAGCGCAACCCACCCCTCTTCAGGCCGGATTCCATGGGCGGCGCTCAGGCTGTCGCCGAACACAAGGATGGTGCGGTCGGAAGCCACCGCGTTCTGGAGCGCGATGAACACCAATCCCATGCCCAGCGCCCAGGCGCCGATGACTCGCAGCAGCGTTCTCAAGGCTGAAAACCTCACCAAGCAGGTTAGCAGTCCGGAAGGTTCGCTGACCATTGTGGACGATGTCTCACTCGACATCGCAGCCGGCGAATCCGTCGCGGTGACCGGTCCTTCGGGCGCCGGCAAGTCGACACTGCTCGCGCTGCTGGCCGGGCTCGATGTGCCCACTAGCGGGCGCGTGCTGCTCGCCGGCGCAGACCTCACTCAGCTCGACGAGGACGGTCGCGCCCGACTGCGGGCGCAGCGCGTCGGCTTCATATTTCAATCCTTCCATCTGATCCCGGCGCTCACCGCGCTCGAGAACGTGATGTTGCCGCTCGAGCTGGCGGGCCTGCGGGATGCGCGGCGCGTCGCGGCGGACACGCTGGCGGGAGTGGGGCTGAAGGAGCGCACCGGACACTACCCGCGCCAGCTCTCCGGCGGCGAGCAGCAGCGTGTGGCGATCGCGCGTGCCTTCGTCACACGCCCGGCGGTGCTGTTTGCGGATGAGCCCACCGGCAATCTCGACACCATCACCGGCGCTCGGGTCGGGGAGCTGCTGTTCGACCTCAATGCCCATTCCCACACCACGCTGGTTCTCGTGACGCATGACCGCGAGCTCGCCGCACGCTGCGCGCGCGTCGTCAAGATGGAAGCCGGGCGCGCCCTATGACAGCGCTGCGCCTGGGGCTTCGCATGCTGGCGCGCGAGTGGCGCTCCGGGGAGCTCGGCGTGCTCTTGCTGGCGCTCACCGTCGCGGTTGCGGCACTCACCGGAGTGGGCTTTCTGGTGAGCCGCATCAGCGCCGCGGTCGCCCTGCAAGCGAGTGAGGTACTGGCCGCAGACATCCGTCTGGGCTCCCCGCAGCCGCTGGCCGAGAGCTATTTCACGGAGGCTGAGCACCGGGGACTGCGCACGGCACGCAACACGCACCTGCTCTCGGTGGTGTTCAACGGCGATGCCAGTCAGCTCACGAACGTCGCGGCAGTGACCGACGGCTACCCCTTGCGCGGGCGGGTGATGCTCGCCTCTGAGCCCTTCGCCAAAGGCTCGCCGGCGCAGGGCATCCCGCAAGCGGGCGAGGTGTGGCCGGACTCGAAGCTGCTCGCGGCCGTGGGCGGGCACGTCGGCTCGATACTCTCGATCGGGGCGGCGAGCTTTCGGGTGAGCCGGGTGCTGATCTCCCGGCCTGATCAGGGCGGCACCTTCGCGGAGCTGGCGCCAAGCCTGCTCATGAATGCCGCGGATCTTCCCGCCACCAGCCTCATCCAGCCCGGCAGCCGCGTGAGCTACGGTGGGCTGTTTGCCGGTGACCGCGCGAGCATCGATGATTTCAAGCTCTGGCTGGCGGCGCACAAACGGCCCGGGGAGCGTGTGCGGGACATCACCGATGCGAGCCCGCAGATCAGGAACGCCGTGGATCGTGCGGGGCGTTTCCTGAGCCTCGCGAGCCTGGTGAGCGTGCTCCTGTGCGCCATCGCGGTGGCGATGGCGGCGCGGCGCTACGTGCACCGGCACCTCGATACCGTGGCGTTGCTCAAGACGCTCGGTGCGACACGGGCCTTTACGCTCAGCGTTTCGGTGTTGCAGCTGCTGGCGCTGGCGCTCCTCGCGGCGGGGGCCGGTGCCGCCCTGGGGTTCATCGCCCAGGAGTGGCTGCTGCGTACCATTCAGGGGCTCCTCACGGTGACCGACCTGCCACCGGCGAGCACCGCGATTGCGGTCGCGAAGCCTATGGCGAGCGGCGTCAGACTCGCCGGCGGCAGGTCGGTCACCGTGAGGAGCCCCCGAATGGTACGCAGCAGCCACTCCTGGGCGATGAACCCCAAGGCGGCCCCAGCCACCGCCGCGACGAGCGCCAGCGCCAGCAGCTGCAGCACCGAAACGCTGAGCGTAAAGGCGCGTGTCGCCCCGAGTGTCTTGAGCAGCGCCACGGTATCCAGGTGCCGATGCACGTAGCGC
>CATPBM010000019.1 GCA_955652625.1 uncultured Steroidobacteraceae bacterium | reverse complement strand
TCGGAACCCTTCATCCGCCGCCCCGTGGCCACCACGCTCCTGACGGTGGGCATCGCACTCGCCGGCGGCATCGCCTACTTCAAGCTGCCGGTGGCGTCCCTGCCGCAGGTGGACTTCCCCACCATCTCGGTGTCCGCACAGATGGCCGGCGCAAGCCCGGATGTCATGGCGTCCAGCGTCGCGACGCCGCTCGAGCGGCATCTGGGGCAGATCGCGGATGTGACCGAGATGACCTCCTCCAGCGCCACCGGCTCCTCGAACATCACGCTGCAGTTCGGCCTGAATCGCGACATCGACGGCGCCGCGCGCGACGTGGAGGCGGCCATCAACGCGGCGCGCGCGGACCTGCCGACCGCGCTGCGCAACAACCCGAGCTACCACAAGGTGAATCCCGCCGATGCCCCCATCCTCATCCTCACCCTGACCTCCGGAACGCTCACGCCCGGGCAGCTCTACGACGCCGCCGACACGATCCTGAAGCCGAAGCTGTCGCAGGTGAGCGGCATAGGGCAGGTGAACATCGGCGGCAGCTCGTTGCCCGCCGTGCGCGTCGAGCTCAATCCCAACGCACTGTTCAAGTACGGCATCGGGCTCGAGGACGTGCGGGCCGCGCTCGCCGCGGCGAATGCCAACACCCCGAAGGGCTCGATCGACGTGGGCGCTGAGCGCTACCAGATCTACACCAACGACCAGGCGACCAAGGCGCAGCAGTACCGCAACCTCGTGGTCGCCTACCGCAACGGGGCGGCCGTGCGCCTGACCGACGTGGGCGAGGTACTCGACTCGGTCGAGAACGTGCGCAACCTCGGACTTGCCAACGGCAAGCCCGCGGTGCTCGTCATACTCAATCGCCAGCCCGGTGCCAACATTATCCGGACGGTGGACCGCGTCAAGGCGCTGATCCCGGCGCTGCAGGCCTCGATCCCCACCGATATCCAGATCAAGGTCGCCATGGACCGCACGGTCACCCTGCGCGCTTCGCTACGCGCCGTGGAGAGCACGCTGCTGGTGGCGATCACGCTCGTGATCCTGGTGGTGTTCCTGTTCCTGCGCAACGGCCGGGCCACCATGGTGCCGGCCGTGGCGGTGCCCATCTCGCTCCTCGGCACCTTTGGCGCGATGTACCTGCTCGGTTACAGCCTCGACAACCTCTCGCTCATGGCGCTCATCATCGCCACCGGCTTCGTGGTCGATGACGCCATCGTGGTGCTGGAGAACATCACGCGCCACATGGAAGCGGGCATGCCGCGCTTCGATGCCGCGATCCAGGGCGCACGCGAAGTTGGTTTCACCGTGCTCTCCATGAGCCTGTCTCTGGTGGCTGTATTCATTCCGATCCTCATGATGGGCGGCATCGTCGGGCGGCTGTTCCGCGAGTTCTCGATCACGCTCTCGGTGGCGGTGCTGGTGTCGCTGCTAGTGTCGCTCACCACTACCCCCATGATGTGCTCGCGGCTGATCCGATATCGCGATCCTGCGACCCGGGGACGGCTGTTCCAGGCGAGCGAGCGCGCCTTCCAGGCCATGCTGGACTTCTACGGGCGCTCGCTGCGCTCGGCGCTGCGCAACCGCGGCCTCGTCATGGTGCTGCTCGCGGCCACCGTGGTGTTCAACGTGTATCTGTTCTGGAAAATACCCAAAGGGTTCTTTCCGCAGCAAGACACCGGCAGGCTGATGGGCGGCATCCAGGCCGACCAGTCGATCTCCTTCCAGTCGATGTCGGGGAAACTGCGACAGTTCATAACGCTCGTGCAGGCGGATCCGGCGGTCGAAACGGTCGTCGGCTTCACCGGTGGCGGGCAGACCAACGGTGGCAACGTGTTCGTCGCCCTGAAGCCGAAGGCGGAGCGCAGGATCTCTGCGGACCAGGTGATCGCGCGCTTGCGGCCCAAGCTCAATCAGGTGGCCGGCGCGCGCCTGTTCCTGCAGGCGGCGCAGGACATCCGCGTGGGCGGACGACAGAGCAACGCCCAGTACCAGTACACACTGCAGGCCGACAGCATGGCGGACATCTATACGTGGGCGCCGAAGCTGACCGAGGCGCTGCAGCACATGCCCGCACTCACCGATGTTAACTCCGATCAGCAGCAGAACGGCCAGGAGATCCGGCTCAGCATCGATCGCGATACCGCCGCGCGCCTGAAGCTCAACCCGGCCGCCATCGACAACACGCTCTACGATGCGTTCGGCCAGCGCGACGTGTCGACCATCTACAACCCGCTCAACCAGTACCACGTGGTGATGGAGGTGGCGCCGCAGTACTGGCAGAGCCCCGAAACGCTGCGGAACCTGTGGGTCAGTACCGCCGGCGGCACGGTCAGCGGCAGCCAGTCCAGCAACGCGGTCGCGGGCACCGTGACCTCCACCAAGACTGCGGCCAGCAGCAGCGCCGCGACGCTGGCGGCCGACACCGCGCGTAATCAGGCGACCAACGCGCTCGCGAACTCCGGACGCGGTGCAGTCTCGACCGGTGCGGCCGTCAGCACCGCGGCGGAGAAGATGGTGCCGCTGGCCGTGTTCAGCCAGTTCGCACCGGGCAAGACCCCGCTGGCCGTCAACCACCAGGGCACCTTCGTCGCCACGACCATTTCCTTCAACCTGGCGCCCAACGCCTCGCTCAGCGATGCCCAGACTGCGGTGGCGCAGGCTGCAGGCGAGATCGGCATGCCGGCCACCGTTCACGGGAGCTTCCAGGGCACCGCGCATGCTTACCAGGACTCACTGAGTAATGAGCCGGTACTGATTCTCTCGGCGCTGGCGGCGGTCTACATCGTGCTGGGCGTCCTGTACGAGAGCTACATCCATCCCCTCACCATCCTCTCCACCCTGCCCTCGGCCGGCGCCGGCGCGGTGCTGGCGCTGCGGCTGTTCGGGCAGGAGTTCAGCATCATGGCGCTGATCGGCGTCATCCTCCTCATCGGCATCGTCAAGAAGAACGCGATCATGATGATCGACTTCGCGCTCGATGCGCAGCGTACCGAGGGACGCGAGCCCGAGGATGCGATTTACACCGCCTCGCTCCTGCGCTTCCGCCCGATCATCATGACCACCATGGCCGCGATGCTGGGCGCGATGCCGCTCGCCTTTGGCACCGGCGATGGAGCCGAGATGCGCCAGCCCCTCGGCATCGCGATCGTCGGGGGGCTCCTCGTGAGCCAGGTGCTGACGCTTTACACGACGCCGGTGATGTACCTGTACCTCGATCGCTTCGGGCGCTGGTGCAGCGGGTTGTGGTCGCGCGTGCACCCCTACGCACCGCACGCCGCGCCGGCAGGAAACCTATGAACGTACACGCACCCAGGCGCTCCTCCGCCCGCCTGAGCCGATCGGCGCTCATCGCGATGGCCGCCGCGCTGTCGGCAAGCTGCGCGGTCGGCCCGAACTACCACCGGCCCGCCGCACCCGTCCCGCAACGCTTCAAGGAGGCCGAGGGCTGGAAGCCGGCGGAACCCGCTGAGGCGGGCAGTGGTACCCAGTGGTGGTCGGTGTACGGCGATGCGACGCTTGATGACCTCGAGAAGCAGATCGACGTATCGAATCAGACGCTCAAGGCGTCCGAGGCGGCCTGGCGGCAGGCCGTCGCCCTCGTCAGCCAGACACGCGCAGGGCTCCTGCCGACCGTGGGCGTGACGGCGAGCGGCACGCGCTCGGGCGGACCTGGGGGCCGGGCTGCAGCCGGGACTACGGTGACGGGGAGCACGGGCACCACAACGCACCCCGTCAATCAGTTCCAGCTCGCTGGCAACGCCTCGTGGGATATCGACCTGTGGGGCAGGATCCGCCGCACCCTGGAAAGCAATGTCGCGAGCGCACAGGCGACTGAGGCGCAACTCGCTGCGGCGCGCTTGTCCGCCCAGGCGACACTCGCGAGCGACTACATCGAGCTGCGCATCGCGGATGAGCAGCGGCAATTGCTCGAGCAGACGGTGGAGGCGTTCACCCGCTCACTGCAGATCGCGCAGAACCAGTACCGCGTCGGCGTGGTCGCCAAGGCCGACGTGATCACCGCACAGACGCAACTCGGCGGCGCCAGGTCGCAGCTGATCGCCGTCGGCATCACCCGCGCAACGCTCGAGCACGCCATCGCGGTGCTGATCGGCAAGGC
>CATPBM010000018.1 GCA_955652625.1 uncultured Steroidobacteraceae bacterium | reverse complement strand
GCGCCGCCACACCTCGGCGGGTACGGCGGCAAGCTGCGGCAGATTTCCGTTGGCGGCGGTGGTGTCGATGAAGTACGGCTGCGCGCCGGCGAGCAGCGCCGCGCCTTCGTAGATCTGATAGAAAGGATTGGGCATGGCGACGAGAGGCTCGCGGCCGGCATCGACCACCGCCTGCACGAATGCAAACAAGCCCTCACGCGTGCCGTTCACCGGCAGCACCATGGTGTCGGAGTGGACACTGCCGCTCCTGAGAGCGTAGCGGCGCGTCAGCCACGCGGCGCACGCGGCGCGCAGCTCCGCAAGCCCGGCGGTGGCCGGATAACTGCCCAGGCCCTCGAGGTGGCGGCGCAAGGTCTCGAGGACGAAAGCGGGCGCGGGGTGCTGCGGCTCCCCGATGGACATGGCGATGTGACGCAGCCCCGGCGGCGGCGCCACGCCTGCCTTGAGTGCGGCGAGCCGCTCGAATGGATAGGCGTGCAGGGCCTCGAGGTGCGGGTTCATGCGCGAGCGGCGCCGGCGGTGAGCCCGCGCAGCGCCGCCTGGCGGCGATCGAGAGTTGCGACCAGGTGCTCCTTCAGGCGCTCGGCGGCCGCCGCTTCCAGCGGGCGATTGTCGAAGTCGGTGACATAGAACACGTCCTCTGCGCGCTCGCCGACCGTCATGATCTTGGCAGCATGCAGCTCGATGCGCTCTTCCATCAACACCTGTCCGATCTCGCACAACAGGCCCGGGCGATCCCCCGCTGTCAGCTCCAGCACCGAGCGGCCGTTGCGCGCATCGACGCTGAGCGCGATCTGGGTGGGCGTGTTGAACATGCGCGCCTGGCGCGGCGCACGCCGCGAAACCGCGAAGGGCGCGTCCGCAGGTCCCTGCAGGGAGCGCCACAACGCGCGCTCGATTTCTGCCAGGCGGTCGTTGTCGGCGATCGGCGCGCCATCGTCCTCCAGCAGGTGGTAGAGGTCCAGGCTGAAACCGTCGCCGGTCGGGGTGATGCGCGCATCGAGGATGTTGAGCCCGAGCTGATCCAGCGCCGCAGTGGTGCGCGCGAATCCATGGCGCCGCGGGGGTGCGAAAATCAGTGCCGCGGTCGTACCACGCACGCTGTGCGCGTCCAGCGCCACCAGCGGCTCATCCGAGGCTGCGTCGCGCTCGGCCAGCAGGCGCGCGTGCCAGGCGACTTCCTCCGGGGAATGCTGCAGGAAGTAACCCTGGGTGAAGCGCGTCCACACCCCCACAATGTCGTTCTCGGTGACGCCGCGCTCGGCCGCCAGGCGCCGCGCCGCATCCTGGGTCTCGCGCACCAGGTGTTCCGGGTCGATGGGACTCTCCAGTCCGCGCCGCAGCGCGCGCTTCACGCGCTGGTAGAAGTCGTGGAACAGGGTGGCCTTCCAGGAGTTCCACAGCTTGGGGTTGGTGCCGCGCACGTCCGCGCAGGTGAGCACGTACAGGTAGTCGAGGTGCGTCTCGTCGCCCACCTTGCGCGCGAACGCGTTGATCACTTCCGGGTCGCCGATATCCTGCTTCTGCGAGGTGATCGAGAGCTCGAGGTGATTGCGCACCAGCCAGGCGACCAGGCGCGCATCGTAGGGCGAGAGCCCCTGCTCGAGGCAGAACGCTTCCGCGTCCACCGCGCCGAGCTCGGAATGATCGCCCCCGCGCCCCTTGGCGATGTCGTGAAACAGCGCGGCGAGGTAGGCCACTTCGCTGCGCGGCAGCTGCTGCATGACGCGCGAGGCTTCGGGGAGCTCCTCGTCGTAGCGTGAGATCGCGAAGCGGCGCAGGTTGCTCACCACGAAGAGCGTATGCGCGTCCACGGTGTAGGCGTGGAACAGGTCGTACTGCATGCGCCCGACGATGCGCCCGAACGCCGGGATGTAGCGCCCGAGCACGCCGTAGGTGTTCATGCGCCGCAACTCATGGGTGACGCCCACCGGCGAGCGCAGGATCTCCAGGAACAGACGGTGGTGCCGCGGGTTCTGGCGGAATTCCTCATCGATGAGCCAGAGGTTCTTCGCCACGGCGCGCATGGTCGAGGCGCGTACGCCGCGAATTTCCGGGTTCTGCTGCAGCAGCGCGAAGAGCTCGAGCAGCGTCGAGGGAGCGCGCGCGAATACCTGCTCGCTCACCGCCTCGAGCGAGCCGTTGCGCACCTGGAAGCGCGCGTTGAGCGGCCGGGGAGGCTCGCTCTCGGTGAGGATCGCCTCGCGGAACAGCTGCAGGAGCAGCTCGTTCAGCAGACTCACGTCCATGACCGTGCGGTAGTAGCGCTGCATGAACTGCTCGACGCCGAGCGTGTAGGAGGCATCCTCGTAGCCGAAGCTGCGTGCGAGACGCATCTGATGATCAAAGAGCAGCCGGTCCTCGTGCCGCGCGGTGAGCAGGTGCAGGCCAAAGCGCACTTTCCACAGGAACGCCTGCGCCTGCTTCAGGCGCCGCAGCTCCGCGCGCGTCAGGAACCCGTGGGTCACGAGGCCATCGAGCGTGGCGGCGCCAAAGTGACGCTTGGCGACCCAGGCGATGGTCTGGATGTCGCGCAGCCCCCCGGGGCCGGTCTTGACGTTGGGCTCGAGGTTGGAGGCGGTGTCGTTGGCCTTCAGATGCCGCTGGGTCTGCTCGCGCACCTTGGCTTCGAAGAACTGCTTCACCGGCCAGATGTGCTCGGGCGCGAGGGCTGCGCACATGGCGCTGAGCAGCTCGGCGTTGCCGGCAATGAGACGCGCCTCCAGCAGCGTCGTCATGACGCTGACATCCCCGATGCACGCCTCGCGGCACTGCGCCACGGTGCGCACACTGTGGCCGACCTCAAGTCCTATGTCCCACAGGAAGGTCACCAGGCTCTCGAGGGCGGCGCTGCCTGGCATATCCGGCGCCTGCGGCACGAGCAGCAGCAGATCGATGTCCGAGGCCGGATGCAGCTCCCCGCGGCCATACCCGCCGACGGCCACCAGCGCCCAGCGGGCCTCGCGCCCGCAGTGCATCGCCCACGCCTGCCGCAGCACCGTGTCGATGAGTGCGGCACGCGCGTGCACCAGATCCTCGACCGGCTCTTCTGCGAGAAAGCGCCGCTGCAGCTCCTCGTGCGCCTGGCGCAGCAGCTCCCGCCAGGCGCCGGCGTCGGCGTTGACGGCCAGCAGCCCCGGCAACCGCATCAGCAGCGGCCAGGAGACTTGCGGGGAGATGCCGGGGGGCGCCTCTTCGAGCAGCTCTGTATCGCCGGCACCCATCGGGTCTTAAGCGGGGAGGGACG
>CATPBM010000017.1 GCA_955652625.1 uncultured Steroidobacteraceae bacterium | reverse complement strand
GGCGATTCGCCTGGCGCGCGCTCGGCCCCGCCCCTGCCGTGCACGGCGCAGGCCGACAGGGCCACGAGGGTAATGACCAGTGACGCGCTGCGCATGCCGCGCATCATATCTCTCATCAGTGCACCAACGGCCGCAACAACTGCTGCGCGCGCTCGAGGAGCGTGTCGAGGGATTGCAGACTCTCGGGAAATCCGCAGCCGGGCTTGGTCGGCAGCGCCGCACCGCCCGGCACCGCCACCGCCACGATGTCCCGCGCACAGCCCGGCACGACCCGCAGCCCCGTCGGGTACTCGATATGCACCTCGGCGAGGGGCTCGGGCATGGGAGCATTCCAGGAGTTGGTTCCGAGTCCTGCCATGACGCGCGCCCACACGGGCAGCGCGCCCGCCGAGCCGGTGAGGCCGGTCGGCGCATTGTCGTCGTAACCGACCCACACGACACTCAGGTGGCTGCCGGAGAATCCCGCAAACCAGCTGTCGCGATAATCCGAGGACGTGCCGGACTTGCCGGCCACCACCAGCCCAGAGGGCAGCAGTGCGCGCGCCGGGCGCCCGGTACCGTGCTCCATGACCTGCACCAGCAGGCGATTGAGCTGGTACACCACCTCGGGCGAGGCCACCGGGTCTACTTCCAGCGGGAACGCCCTCAGGGGCTTGCCCTCGGCGCTAATCACGGCGCGCACGGCGCGCAGCGGGTTGCGAAAGCCGCCGTTGGCGAGGCCGTTGAAGAGTTGCGCAACCCCGAGCGGGGTGACATTGACGGCGCCGAGCAGTATCGCCGGCACCGCTGGCGGCGCCTGCTCGAGACCGAAGCGCTGCAGCGTCTGCGCCACTTTCGCCACGCCCACGTCCAGGCCCACCGCGACGGTAGCGAGGTTGAGCGACTCGGCGAGCGCGCGCACCACCGGCACCGGACCGTACACCTGGTGGGTGAAGTTCTCGGGACGCCAGTGCGTGCCGTTCACGAGCTTCACGTCGACGGGCGCATCCTGCACCACGGTCGCGGCGTTGTAGCGGCCGGTCTCGAGCGCGGTGAGATAGATGAACGGCTTCACCAGCGAGCCCATCGAGCGGCGCGCATCGAGCGCGCGATCGAAGCCGTCGTAACCGACGTTGCGCCCGCCGACGATCGCGATCACGTCCCCGCTCTGCGGGGAGGTGACTACCACCGCCCCTTCGAGGGGTCCCTGCGCGTGCTCGTGCAGCTTGTCGAGGCGCGCGAGCTCGCGTTCGAGCGCGTGTTCAGCCTGATCCTGGGCGCGCGGCTCGAGGCTCGTATAGATCCGCAGGCCCGCCCCGCTAAGGTCCTGGTCGTGATAGTCGCGCCGCAGCGTACGGCGCACGAAGTCGAGGTAAGCGGGGTAGTAGGCCCCGGCGGGACGGCTCGTGACCCCGAGCGGGCGCTGCGCGGCTGCGCTCGCCTCCTGCGGTTTCACGATCTGCTGGTCCGCCATCACCTTCAAAACCAGGTTACGGCGCAACAGCACGCGCTCGGGATGGCGACGCGGGTCGTAGTAGGACGGTCCGCGCACGATCGCGACCAGCAGCGCGACTTCCGAGAGGTCGAGCTCCGAAAGCGGCTTGCCGAAATAGAACTGACTCGCGAGCCCGAAGCCGTGGATGGCGCGATCCCCGTCCTGTCCGAGGAAGATCTCATTGATATAGGCGTTCATGAGATCGGCCTTGGTGAAGTGCGCATCCAGAGCCATCGCCATGATCGCCTCGCGCAGCTTCCTCGAGAGCCTCTGGCGCGAATTGAGGAAGTAGCTGCGCACCAGCTGCTGGGTCAGCGTGCTGCCGCCCTGCTCGATCTGGCCGGCACGCAGGTTGACCCAGGCCGCGCGCAGCACGGCGATGGGGTCGACGCCGTGATGGCTGTCGAACTTGCGGTCCTCGACCGCCTTGAGTGCGGCGGGCAGGAGCAAGGGCACCTCGGTCGGAGTGACAATGATGCGATCCTCGCCGTGAATCGGAAATATGCTGCCAATCAGCAGCGGCTCGAGCCGCAGGACCGGCACATCCTGCCCGGCGCTGTCGCGCAGGCTCGCAATGCCCTGTGCGCCGCCGGTGATGCTCAGCAGCTGCGCGTTGCGGGTCTCGTCCGCAAAGCGAGCCGGCCGCAGAGCCACGTCGATGTGCTCACCCTGCCGGCGGTAGGTCCCGGGACGCTCGAGGGAGTAGGCGCGGCGGTAGTGCAGGCGCTGCAACTCCTGCTCGAGCTGCGGCAGCGTGAGCGCAACTCCGGTGTACAACTCGAGCGGCGCCGCGTACACCTGCGCCGGCAGCGTCCAGCGCCGGCCCTCGAACTGCTTCGTCACCAGGTGATCGAGATACAGGACGTAGAAAGCGAGCGCCAGGGCGCCCGCGCCCAGAAAGAAGAGCAGGATCCGCTTCAGATGAACAGCTCCGCGGCCGGCGTCCGCAGGTTGTAGTGCGAGCTCATCGCGCGGCCATAGGCCCCCGCGTTGGCGATGAGGAGCACGTCCCCTTCGCGTGTCACGGGCAGCAGCCGATCGCGGCCGAGTACATCCGCGCTCTCGCAGATGGGCCCGACGATGTTGACGAGCTCGGTCGCCGCCTCGTCGGCGCGCGTGAGGTTCGCGATCTCATGGTACGAGCCATAGAGCGCCGGGCGGATCAGGGAGTTCATTCCGGTCGCCACGCCGACGAACCGTACTCCACCCTTGGACTTCAGCTGCGTCACGCGCGCAAGCAGCACGCCGGCGGCTGCCACGATATAGCGCCCGGGCTCGAGCCACATTTCCAGCTGCGGGCGCTCCGCGCGCACGGCAGCCAGCAGCGTATCGAGCTTGGCGAGATTGACGCCGGGCTGCTCGGGAT
>CATPBM010000016.1 GCA_955652625.1 uncultured Steroidobacteraceae bacterium | reverse complement strand
GATCCTCAGCGTATTCGCGCCCGACCTGCTGCAGACCGACGCGGCCGACTTCGAGACACTGCGCGTGCCAGACTCACTCGGGCGCCTGCCGGTCCTGCGCGCAGGCGGGACACTGCCCGCAAGCCTTCCCGCGCGGGTGTTGTTCGAGGGGCCCGCGAGCGGCTCGGGCGTGCCGGCGGACTGGAACGCCGCCCGCGCTCTCGCGCTGCGCACCGAGCTCGTGCTCGCAGGCGGCCTGACGTCCGGCAACGTGGCGGCCGCCATCGCCGCGGTGCGGCCCATCGGCGTTGACGTCTCGAGTGGGGTGGAGGCGCGGCGGGGAGTCAAGAGCCCGGCCGCGATCATGAGTTTTGTCTCAGCCGTGCGCGCGGCAGCCGCCGCGCCGGCTGCACATTCGACAGGGGATCTTCCATGACCTTATCCGCAGCATTGCCTGATGCCGCGCAGCTGCTCGCTGAGCTCATTGCGGGCAGGTTACCGGACGCGCGTGGGCGCTTCGGTCCGTTCGGCGGGCGCTACGTTCCGGAGACCCTCATTCCCGCGCTCGAGCGCCTCGAGCAGGGGGTACGCGAGCATTTGCACGCGAGCGACTTTCAGGCGGAATTCGCCGCGCAGCTCACCAGCTGGGTGGGTCGTCCCACCGCGCTCACCTTCGCCGCCCGCCTGTCGGAGCGCTGGGGAGCGCGCGTGTGGCTCAAGCGCGAGGACCTCGCGCATACCGGCGCGCACAAGATCAACAACGCCATCGGCCAGGCGCTGCTCGCCAGGCGCCTGGGTGCCCGGCGCATCGTCGCCGAGACCGGCGCGGGCCAGCACGGTGTCGCCTGCGCCGCGGCGTGCGCGCGCCTGGGACTTCCCTGCACGGTGTACATGGGGGCGATCGACATGGAGCGGCAGGCGCCGAACGTCGGGCGCATGCGCCTGCTCGGCACCGAAGTCGTGCCGGTGACGAGCGGTGATCGCACCCTGCGCGCCGCAATCGATGAGGCGATGCGCGACTGGGTGGCCGATCCAACGGACACTTATTATCTTCTGGGCTCGGCCGTGGGTCCGCATCCCTATCCTTACCTGGTTCGTGAGCTGCAGGCGGTCATCGGCCGCGAAGCCCGCTCGCAGATGCTCGCGGCCACCGGCCGGCTGCCGGATGCGCTGATCGCCTGTGTCGGCGGGGGCTCCAACTCCATGGGCGCGTTTCATGCATTCGTTGCCGATGCTGCGGTCGAGATCATCGGCGTCGAGGCAGGCGGGCGGGGTGCGGGCCTGGGCGAGAATGCCGCCACCGTCGCCTTCGGTCGCCCGGGGGTGTTGCACGGGGCCTACTCCATGCTGCTGCAGAACGAGGACGGGCAGATCCAGGAAACCCACTCGGTGTCCGCCGGGCTCGACTACCCCGGCGTAGGCCCCGAGCACGCGCTGCTCGCGGCCATCGGACGCGTTCACTACCAGACCGCGAGCGACGAGGAAGCGCTCGCGGGCGTGCGTGCTTTGAGCGAGTGCGAAGGCATCCTGCCCGCGCTCGAGAGTGCGCACGCGCTGTCGGGCGCCGAACGCTGGGCGCGCTCCCACCCCGGGGGGACCATCCTCGTGTGCCTCTCCGGGCGCGGCGACAAGGACATGTCGACCCTGCAGCAGACACTGCTTGGGTCGCAGAGCGCATGAGTCCGCGCGAGCGCATCAGCGCGGCCATCCGTACCGCCGCGGCACAGGGGGAGCCGGCGCTCATCGCATACCTCACCGCCGGCTTTCCGCTGCGCGAGAAGTTTCGCGAGCACGTGCGCGCACTCGCCTCTGCCGCCGATGTGCTCGAGATCGGCGTGCCGTTCACCGATCCCATGGCCGACGGCGTCACCATCCAGCGTGCGAGCCTTGCGGCGCTCGCCCAGGGCGTGACCCTGAAGTGGATCCTGGCAGAGCTGCAGGCGCTTGGGCGGCTGCGCGCGCCGCTCCTGCTCATGAGCTATCTCAACCCGTTGCTCGCATTCGGGCTTGAGCGCCTGGCAGCTGCGGCGGCCCAGGCTGGCGTGGCGGGGTTCATCGTGCCGGACCTGCCTCTCGATGAGAGCAGTGAGCTGCGCGCGGCGCTCGATGCGCAGCAGCTTGCGCTGGTGCAGATGGTCACGCCGGTCACGCACGAGAAGCGCCTCGCGCAACTGTGCGCGGGCAGCCAGGGGTTCGTGTACGCCGTCACCATGACCGGCACGACGGGCAAGAGCGTGGCGGTGCCCGATGCGGTGCTCGGCTACCTCGATCGTGTCCGCGCGAGCTCGCCGCTGCCGGTATGTGCCGGGTTCGGCATCCGCAGCCGTGAGCAGGTCAAACGGCTGCGCGGGCATGTTGATGGAGTTGTCGTTGGCTCAGCGCTGGTAGAGGTGCTGGAGCGGGGCGAGGATCCGACGCCGTGGCTGCAGGCGTTGCGATCGGGCTAGAGGTCGGCTGCATTTGCCTGCGCCGGTAAGAGCGGCCATCCTCAACCGACGGTATGAAAAACCTCGTCATCGCGGCGCGCTACTGCGGCCCCCCGACCTCCTCGAACGGCGGCTATTTCGCCGGCCTGGTGGCAACGCACGCCGCGCGCACGCTGGCGGTGCGCCTGCTCAAGCCTCCGCCGCTCGACACCGAGCTCTCTGTCCGGGAGCACCCGGACGGTACGCTGCAGGTGCTGCAGGGGGAGGAGCCGATCGGTGAGGCGCGCGCCGCCGTCCTCAAACTCGACGCGCGGCCACCTCCGGAATATCTGCAGGCAGTCGAGGCCTCCCGGCGCTATGCGGGCTTCCGCCATCACCGCTTCCCGAGCTGCTTCGTGTGCGGTACGCAGCGTGCACGGGGCGACGGCCTGCGCATTTTTGCCGGTCCCCTGGCCGAACCTGGCGTGGTCGCGGCGCCCTGGGTCCCCGACGCTTCGCTCGATGGGGGCGATGGCAAGGTGCGGCCGGAATTCATGTCGGCGGCGCTGGATTGTCCCGGTTACTACGCGGTGGCTCCCGATGACCGCATGATGCTGCTTGCGGAATTCACCGCGCACGTCGACCGGCTGGTGCACATCGGGGAATCCTGCACGCTGGTGGGGTGGCAGATCGGCGCCACGGGTCGCAAGCACGAGGCCGGCACGGCGATCTTCGACGGCAAGGGTCAGCTGTGCGGAAAGGCTCGCGCGCTGTGGATCGAGCCGCGCAGCTCAGACGAAGGGGCACCTCAGGGCGGCAGCCCGAGCTCATCGAGTGAGACCAGCAGCTCGGCCGGATCGCGATAGACGCGAAATGCGCCGGCACTCAGCAGCTCAGTCTCGCCATAGCCGCCGCTCAGCAGCCCGACGCTCAGGATTCCCGCGCGGCGCGCGGCCAGCTGATCCCAGACGGCATCGCCAATCACGTAGCACTCTGCGGCCGCCACTCCGAGCCGCTCCCGGCAGGCGATGAACAGATCCGGCTCGGGCTTGGCGCGCAGGACATCGCCACGTTCCACCACGACCACATCCTTTCCGATACCGAGCACTTCGAGCGAGCGGTCAATCTCCGGGCGTCGGCCGGAGGTCGCCACCCCATAGGCGACTTGTCGCCGCCGCAGGTCTTTCAACAGCTCGACAGCACCCGGGAGCGGGCGCCGCTCGGGAAGAAACTCACGAAACAGCTCGCCGTGGCGCCGCTGCAGCTGCTCGGCTGCCGCGCCGTCGATGTCGTGGCCGAGCTCGCGTGCCGCCGCGCGCGCGAACAGGCCGCCGCTCATGCCGATGCGGCGGTGAATACGCCAGCCGTCAATGGCAAGGCCCGACTCGGCAAAGGCACGTTGCCAGGCAAACACGTGCGCGTAGACGGTGTCTACGAGCGT
>CATPBM010000015.1 GCA_955652625.1 uncultured Steroidobacteraceae bacterium | reverse complement strand
CGAGCAACTCACGTGCGTCGCCTGCGCTGAACTGCGCCGTGACCGGCACGTACCACAGCCGCGGGTCGGCGAACGTCGAGCATTTTACGGCATCTTTCTCCGTCATGAGCACCGGCAACTCGTCGCCGAAGACAAGCTCCGGCGCGCTGAACGGATGGTGGTCCGGGAAAGCATGCTCGAACACCTCCATTCCCTGCGCGCGCAACTCCTCGAAGAAGCGCTGGGGGTTGCCGATGCCGGCTACGGCGTGCACGCGCTGCCCGCAAAAAGCGCTGAGCGCGCGCGGCGGCGCGCGTGCATCGAGCCTGACGGCCTCCTGCGCCTCAAGACTCATGCCGAGCGCGCTTCCCGGCGCCAGCGCCCGTGCGAGCGAGGCGTGCCCAGGGGCGCCGTTGACCACCACCACATCGGCCCGCGATAGCGCGATGAGCGGCTCGCGCAACGGGCCCGCGGGCAGCAGCCGGCCATTGCCGAAACCGCGCGCACCGTCGATCACGACGATTTCGCACTCGCGCGCGAGACGCAGATGCTGCAGGCCGTCGTCGGCCAGGATGAGGTCCACCCCGCGCGCCGCGAGCAGGCGCGCGCCGGCGACACGGTCAGCCGCCACCAGGATCGGACAGGCGGTGCGGCGCGCCAGGATGAGCGGCTCATCACCCACCTCGCGCCAGTCGGAAGTTGCCTGCACGGCGCGTGGCTCGCCGCCGCGACGACCGTGACCTCGCGAGACGATGCCCACCTTCAGGCCCTGCGCGCTGAGCTCACGGGCCAGCCAGATGGTGAGCGGCGTCTTGCCGGTGCCGCCGACGGTGAGATTGCCCACCACCACCACTGGTTTGCCGGCGCGCTCCGTGCTGATCAAACTCGACGCGTAAGCGCGGCGGCGCAGCCCGACCAGGGCGCCATACAGCCAGGACAGCGGCTGCAGCAGCGAGGCTCGCGCAGGCTCGCCATACCACAGCTCGGTGAGCCGTCGCCGCACGCCTTGAACTTCCTCAGTCGGAGAACTGCAGCCGGTGCAGTTGCGCGTATAGACCGCCGTGCGCCAGCAGCTGTGCGTGCGTGCCGCTCTCGACGATGGCGCCGCCGTCGAGCACGATGATGCGATCGGCCTGCTCCACGGTGGACAGGCGGTGCGCGATGATGAAAGTCGTGCGGTTGCGCACCAGCTGCGCGAGCGCCGCCTGGATATGCCGCTCGGCCTCGGTGTCGAGCGCGGAAGTGGCTTCGTCGAGGATCAGGATCGGCGCATCCTTGAGCAATGCGCGCGCGATGGCGATGCGCTGGCGCTGACCGCCGGAGAGCAGCATGCCGCGATCGCCCACCCACGCGTCAAGCCCGCCCGGTTGGCTGCGCACGAACTCGAGTATATGCGCCGCTTCCGCCGCGCGCTCGATGGCGGCATCGGGCACCTCGCGCCCGAAGGCGATGTTGTTGCGGATGGTGTCGTCGAACAGCACGACGTCCTGGCTGACCACCGCGATCTGCCCGCGCAGGTTCGCAAGATCGTAGTCGCGCACGTCGCGACCGTCGATGCGCACGCTGCCTGTGCCAACGTCATAGAAGCGCGGCAGCAGATTGACCAGGGTCGATTTGCCGCTGCCGGAGCGGCCGACGATCGCCAGGCTCTCCCCGGGGGCGACTTCGAGCGAGACGTCCGACAGCGCCGCCGGCCGCCGGGGCGCTCCGGCGGCCTCGGCCACAGTTGAGCTCCCCGCGGGATAGGCAAACGACACATGCTCGAACTGCACGGCGCCGCGCGCGCGCGTGGTGCGGAAGCTCCCCCCGACGGGCTCCGCCGGCTCATCGAGCAGCTCGAACAGACTCTGCCCGGCAGCGATGCCCTGCTGCAGCGGCCCCGCTACGCCCACCAGGTCGCGCAGCGGCTGCGCGATGCCGACGAGAGCGGTGACGAAGCACACCAGATAACCCATGATCATACGCTGGTGGATCGCGTCCCTGATCGCGAGCGACAGCACGAACGCGCCGCCCACCGCGGCCACCAGCTGTATGACCGGATTGGAGATGCCGCGGGTAAGAATCAGCCTCATGTTGGAACGCAGGTTGTGATCGTTGACCGCCTCGAAATGGCGGGCCAGATGCGCTTCTGCGTTGTAGACCTTGATGAGGCGTGGGGCTTCGAGGCTCTCCTTGGCAACGCGCGTCACGTCACCCATCGAGTCCTGGATGCGGCGACTGTAGCGGCGGAACTTGCGGTTGATCACCGACACCAGCCACCCGACCAGCGGGCCCATGATGAGCGCGACCAGCGTCAGGCGCGCGTTGACCCACAGCAGAAAGGCGATGGAACCGATGATGGTCAGCGTGGTGCGCAGGACGACGTTGACCGAGTCTGTCGTGGCCTGCCCGATCAGTTCGCTGTTGTAAGTCAGGCGCGACAGCAGGGTGCCCGCGGAGCTGCGGTCGAAGTAGCCGACCGGCAGGTGCAGGATGTGCCGGAACACCTCGCGCCGCAGGTCACTCACGATGCGGCGGCCGACATAGCCCATGAAGTAGGTCTGCGTGAAGTCGCCGATGCCCCGCAGCACGAACAGGCCCACCAGGGCGATCGGCACCCAGACGATGGTGCGCGGGTCCTGGTGGACCATGGTGCCGTCGCCGAATTTCTTCATGAACAGCGCGAAGCTCACCATGGTCGCGGAGAACAGCACTCCGCCGAGCATGCCGAGAATGAAGCGGCCGCGATGCGGCGCGAGATAGCCGAGCAGGCGCCGGTACGCCCCAAGCGCACCGCTGCCCGCGGAGCGTGTGCTCCCGGTGCCGGTCAGCGCTCGGCTGGCGTCGTTCAAGGCTTGCCCGCCGGCTCTTCCTTGACCGTAGCGATGTTGACCTCGGAAAAACCGAGGCGCCCGAGCACATCCATGGCGGTGATGACGGACTGATGGGTCGCGTGCGCATCCGCGCGCAGCGTCGCGGGGCTGGAATTGATGAGCTCGTGCTGGTTCACGAGGTAGCCCCCCTGCTGAGTCACGCTCAGCACCAGCGGCTCGCCGCCGACCCTTTCGGTGGGCACGGCGCTCGCCTGCGGCAGGTGCACCCGCAGCCGACCTTCCTCGCTGAAGCGGCTCGAGAGGATGAAGAACACCACCAGCAGCAGCACCACATCGATGAGGGAGACGACGTTGATCTCCGGCTCTTCGTGCTGGCGCGGCTTGAGATTCACCTGACAGCCCCCTGCCTTGGCGCTCTCATGCCACGGCCGCGGGGGCCGGGCGTTCGCGCAGCCGCGCCGCCTCGAGCGCGTCCGCCATGCGGATTGCCTGCTTCTCCATCTCCACGACAATTCCCTCCACCCTGCCGCGCAGGTAGCGGTAGAAGATGAGCGCAGGGATGGCGACGCACAAGCCGGCGACTGTGCAGATCAGCGCCTCGGCGATGCCGCCGGAGAGTGCGCGCGGATCGCCCATGCCGCCCGCCTCGATGGCGTTGAAGGAGCGGATGATGCCGGTCACCGTGCCCAGCAGTCCCAGGAGCGGGGAGACCCCGGCGATCGTGCCGAGCGTATTGATGAAGCGCTCGAGCTCATGCACCACGTGGCGCCCGGTGTCCTCCAGGCGCTCCATGAGAATCTCGCGCGGGCGGTGGCGGTTGGGGAGCCCGGTCGCGAGCAGCCGCCCGAGGGGCGAGTTCTGCTCGAGCGCGGCGATCACCTTGTCGTTGATCTGGTTGGCCTCGATCAGCTGCCAGACTTTCTGCGGCAGCTCCTGCGGCAGCACGCGCTTGTCCTGCAGCGTCCACATCCGCTCCAGAATGATGGCCGCCGCGGTGATCGAGCATAGAATGATCGGCCACATCAGCGGACCGCCGGCCCGCACTATTTCCCACATCCTCTTCCGACCCCGCAGGCGGTAAAAACCGCAAGGGCGGCATCATACCGGAGGAGCGCGCGCGCTCAAGGCAACTGCCGCTCTGCGGCATGCCGCACCTTCCCCGCCGGGGCCTTCTGGTACAGTCTTTGGCCCGATGCCTCGCAGGCTGCTGAAAAAGATCGTCCCGGCGCCCGAGACCCTGCGGGACCGCTGGCCTGTGCGCTTATTCGGTGAGCGGATCGCCGATCCGCAGCTGTGGGCCCTGCACCGCCGCGGAGTCACCGCCGCCTTTGGAGCAGGCCTGGCCATCTGCGTCGTGCCACTGCCGGTGCACCTGCTGCTTGCCGTGATCGTCGCGCTCAGCTGGCGGATCAATCTCCCGGTGATGTACGGCACCACCTGGCTGCTCGCCAACCCCTTCACGGCGGTCCCGCTGTACTACCTGGCGTACCGCGTGGGCGCGGTCATCCTGCAGGAGCCCCCCCACCATTTCCGCTTCGTCGCCGACTGGCGCTGGCTGCGTCATGGCCTTGAGCCGATATGGCAGCCCTTCCTCGTGGGATGCTTCGCCTGCGCAGTGGTCTGCGGCATCGTCGGCTGGCTAGCGCTCGAGCTGCTGTGGCGCTGCCAGGTGACGAGCCGCTATCGCACGCGCCACGCCACCCAGTCAGTCTGAAGAACGTCCGCCCGCCGGCTAGGCGCGCTCGGTGAGGGTACCGCGCTCCAGTTCATACACGCGGTCCATGCGCTGGGCGAGCCTCAGGTCGTGGGTCACCACCACGAGGCTGGTGCCGCGCTCGCGATTGAGTTCGAGCATCAGCGCAAACACGCTTTGCGCGTTGGCGCCATCAAGATTCCCCGTCGGCTCATCCGCCAGCACGATGCGCGGCTGCGTGACCAGTGCGCGCGCCACCGCTGCACGCTGGCGCTCCCCGCCGGAGAGCTGGTGCGGGCGGTGGGCAAGCCGCTCGCCGAGCCCTACGCGCTCGAGCAGGCCCTGCGCCGCGGAGCGCGCCGCGGGGATCCTGGTGCGCCGTACCAGCAGCGGCATGGCGACGTTCTCGAGCGCGGAGAACTCGGGCAGCAGATGATGAAACTGATAGACGAAGCCGATCTCGCCGCGCCTGAGCGCGGTGCGCGCGTCGTCGGACATAAGGACGGTGGCTTCGCCGGCGATAAACACTTCCCCGGCGTCGGGCGGCTCAAGAAGGCCCGCGATATGGAGGAGCGTCGATTTGCCGGCGCCGGACGGGGCGACCAGCGCGACCGATTGCCCTGCCCACAGGCAAAAATCGGCGCCGCGCAAAATTTCGAGCGGAGACCCCGCCTGATCGTAGCGGCGTTCGATCTTTTCGAGGCAAAGCGCCGGAGGGGACATGGCTATTCGTAACGCAAGGCTTCGACCGGATCGAGCTTTGCCGCGCGCCAGGACGGATAGATCGTCGCCAGCAGCGATAAAACGAACGTCATCGAAGCCACGGTGAGGACATCGCCAGGATCGACCACGGAGGGCACGCGCGAGAGGAAGTAAATCTCGGCCGGAAACAGATTGGCATCAAAAAGCCATTTGAGAAGCTGGCGAACCCCCTCGACATGGCTCGCGACGATGAGGCCGAGAAAGCAGCCGGCGAGCGTTCCGGCGACGCCGATAGAGGCACCGGTGATGAGAAAGATCCGCATGACGCCGCCTTGCGTGGCGCCCATCGTGCGCAGGATCGCGATGTCGCGGCCCTTGTCCTTGACCAGCATGATCAGCCCCGACACGATGTTGAGCGCGGCGACAAGCACGATCAGCGTCAATATGATGAACATGACATTGCGTTCCACGTTCAGCGCGTCGAAGAACGTCTTGTTGCGCTCGCGCCAGTCGGTCATGATCATCGGCCGCATCACCGCCCGGTCGATCTTGCCCTTGACCGCGTCGAGCTCCTCCGGCCGGCCCACGAAAATCTCGACGACGCTTGCCTGATTGTCCTTGTTGAAGAAGCCCTGCGCCTCGGGCAAGGCCATATAGACGAAGAGATTGTCGAACTCCGCCATGCCGATCTGAAAGATCGCGGTGACCGGATAGACCTTGCTGCGCGGGGTGATGCCGAAAGGCGTCTGGGCGCCGTTCGCGATCAGGATTTTCAGCTTGTCGCCGATGCGAAGCCCGAGATTTTCGGAGAGCCTCTGGCCGATCGCGACGCCACCCGCCGTATCGAAACCGTCAAGCGTGCCGAGCTTGACATTGCGGGCGATGCCTGGGAGGCGCTTGATGTCGGCCTCCCTTATTCCCCGCACGAGGGCAAACGCCATGCTGGTGGTGGAAGCCGCCGCCGGGCTCTCGATCATCGGGATGACCAATTCGACGCCGGGCACCGCCGCGACTTCCTTCACCACTTCATCGTAATCGGTGAACTGCGTGTCGGCGGCCTGAAGGAAAATATGACCGTTGATGCCGACGATCTTGTCGAGCAATTCCTTGTGAAAGCCATTCATCACCGACATGACGACGATCAGCGTCGCGACGCCCAGCGCAATTCCGAGAAAGGAGAAAAAGGCGATGACCGAAACAAAGCTCGCCTTGCGCCGCGCGCGCAGATAGCGGAGCGCGATCATCCACTCGAAGGGCGCGAACGGGCGGATGCTCTTCGAGGCTTCCATCATGAGCCCGCGAGCCGCGCGATCGCCGCGTCGGCGGCGAGATTTTCGCGGCCGCCGGTCGCCCTTGTCTTGAGTTCCACCGTGCCCGACGCCAGTCCCTTGGGGCCGACGATGATCTGATAAGGCAGCCCGATCAGATCGAGCTTGGCGAATTTGGCGCCGGGGCGCTCGTCCGTGTCGTCATAGAGCACGTCGACGCCGGCTT
>CATPBM010000014.1 GCA_955652625.1 uncultured Steroidobacteraceae bacterium | reverse complement strand
GCGGTGGAGCCGGCGGAGGCGCGGCCGCTCCCGCGGGCGGCGGCGCGGAGGGCGGCGGGCGCAGTGGCGCAGCGGGTGCGGCGGGCGCGGGCAGCGCGCCGGCGTATTCCGAGGAGTCTCCCGGCGGCGGCAGCTCCGGCCGCAGCGATGACTTCGACGACGACATACCCTTCTGAGCTCCTGACGGGACATACCGGCGTCGCGATCGCGCAAGGTGGCGGGGTTGGCTTTACGCGGTTCTGAAGCCGTGCTCGAGCGAGGCGCCGCGGCGGGCTTGGTGCCCGACGCCTGCACGCGTCAGACCGCCGCGGACCGTCCGGGCGTCGCCCAGCCGGTGCCAACGCGTCCGGTGCCCGCCCAGCCCTGGAATCGCATCCTGCCCGGTGCCGTGCTGCTCTGCGCACTCCTGGTGGGAGGCTGGGAGTGGTATTGGCGCGCATTCGGCGCCACGCCGGGCATCCGCAACAGTGACGGTCTGTGGGCCATGCAGCGTCGCCGCATCGACACGGGCGAGGGCGATGCGACCGTGTTGATCGGCGACTCGCGCATGCTGTTCGATCTGCAGCTGCCGGTGTGGGAGAAGCTCGCGGGAAAGCCTCCGATCCAGCTGTCACTCGAGGGCACATCCCCCTTCTTCGTGCTCGACGACCTCGCGGACGATGCGCACTTCACCGGGCGCCTGCTGGTGGGTCTGGCCCCCTTGAGTCTGTTACGCAGCGGCGGCCTGCGCTTCGGGGTCCTGCCTTACACTCACCGGGAGTCCCCGTCGCAGCGCATCGGCCAGTCGCTGTCGATGCATCTGCTCGAGCCGTACCTGGCATTCGATGATCCGGATTTCGCGCTGCAGACGGTGCTGGCGCACCTGGCATGGCCGGCGCGCCCGCAGCTCGCCCCGGAGGTTCTCCCGCGCAAGCTCTCCGTCACCGAAGCCGACCGTAACACTTATCTGTGGAGCAAGGTCGAGACCGATGCGGACTATCGCGCGCAGGCGCGAAGCGTCTGGCAGCAACGCCACTGGGGGACCGGGGCGCTGCCGCCGGCGTTGCAGCCGCCGGCCCAGTGGCCGGCCCTCATCGAGCAGCAGATCACGGGGGCTGCGAAAGCGGTAGCGAAGCTGCGGGCACGCGGCGTGAAGGTGGTGTTCGTGCGCCCGCCGAGCGGCGGGCCCTACCTGGCGGCGGAGGAGCGCGATCTGCCGCGCGCCCTCACGTTCGAGCCGCTGCTGGCGGCCACCGGCGCCCCGGGGATCTACTTCGCGGACTATCCGCAGCTTCGGGGACTTGAGCTGCCCGAGTGGTCGCACCTGTCCGCGGCGGATGCGGCGCGCTTCACCGCGCTGCTCTACGGCCTCCTGGAACGCGAGCACTGGGAGCCCCGCGCGCCCGCGCCCGGTCCGGGGAATCCGTAGCGCTTCAGAACGCGTATCCCAGGCCGAGCATCGCGACGTCGGTGTCGCGGCCGTTGATGGTGAGCGTCCGGTACCAATAGGCGCGCATCCTGAAGCCGTCGGTCCACCGATACGTCGCCGTCATGGCCAGCAGCCCCAGCACCTGCGTCCTCGAGCCCACCTGATCCTGATCGCGCGCAAAGTAGAAGCCGCCGGCCACCCCGACGTCGGCCCGGTGCTGCAGGAATTCACGCTTCAGGCCGAGCTGCCCGGCTGGTCCCTTGCGCTTGACCACGTGCGAATCGCCTTCATCGAGATAGGTTCCGATCGCGTCGATGTAGGGCGTCAGGCGGTAGCGGTATTCCGCCCCCCACGCGACTCCGTGGGGCGAGTGAAAGTTGTTGACGACGCTGTTGCCGAGCATCACCGTGAGCTCGCTGCGCTGCCCCGAGGGGACGAAGTCGTAGAGCGGGGGCATCAGTACCGGTCCGGGGCTTGGGGAGTAATCGAACTGGTAGCCGAAACCGACGAGCAGCGTGTGGGTCGAGATGCTGGTGGTGGTATGCGCGTAGTTGTAACGCAGCTCCATGACCCACGGAGCCTGGAAGTACCAGTTGCCGGCAACGCTGCCGAGCACGCCCCAGCCGTGCGCATCGGTGAACGTACCGCTGGCGGTGAGGTAGGTCGTGTCGTAGTAGCGGTACGGCCCGACGCCGGCCGACAGGGTGAGCCGGCGCGAGTCGCTCAGCCAGCGCGCCCACAGCTGGCCGCTGTACCCGTCGCGGTGATGGTCGGTGACGTGCCCTTCGTTGAGCCAGGTGAACGTGGCGAACACGTGTTCGAACACGTTCTGCCGGTATTCCATCGAAAACCCGTACGTGGTCTCGTTGAGACTTCTCGTGTACTGCGCACCACCGAGCGCGTAGAGCTCCTGCGCCACGGCAGGTGCGGACGACACGAACAACATGAGCGGCGCCAGGCGGCGCAGGAGCGGGATCGGGCTGGTCATAACCCTCCCTTCGGCCACTGCGGTCCTTTTGGCCGGGAATTCCTTTCCCTGACCCATAATTTCACGGATGAGCGCCGCGAGCCAGCGTTGCGCCCGGTAGCCTGCCGCCGGCCCGCGCGACAAAACTCGAAGGAACCGTACCCGCCACGGACGCGTCGCAATAGCCTAAGTTACTGAGCAGGCTAGGTTTTTCATCCCTGGTGGGCGGACGCGGGTTGCCGGCAATTATGGTGTCCGGCGACCCGGGCTCACCCCCGTAGGGTAGAATTTCGGTTTCCAAGCGCCTATGCCCCGC
>CATPBM010000013.1 GCA_955652625.1 uncultured Steroidobacteraceae bacterium | reverse complement strand
GATCCGGGCGTGTTCTTCGCGATCAATGCCGGCGCCGGCGTGGTCGGCGCCACGCCCGAGGCGGCGGTGCACACCATCAGCGGCTGGGGATTTCCGGTCACGGTCGAGCAGATGCAGGGGCTTGCCAGCGCGATGGGAGAGAGCACCCTGTTTGCGCGCACCGGCGGCGCGCCCTCGCTCGCGGTGGGCATGGCGAGCATTCTGGGCGGCAGCTTTGGCCGGGGGCTGCTGGCGATCTGGTATCACTTCGCCATCATGTTCGAGGCGGTGTTCATCATGGCGGTGCTCGACGCGGGCACGCGCGTCGGTCGCTTCATGTTGCAGGACCTGCTCGGGCACGTGTGGCAGCCGCTCGGGCGCACCTCGTGGTATCCGTCGGTGCTGTTCGCGAGCGCGCTCATGGTCGGCGCGTGGGGATATTTTCTCTACATCGGCGTGATCGACCCGAACGGCGGTGTCAACATCCTCTGGCCGCTGTTCGGCATTTCCAACCAGATGCTCGCCGCCATCGCGCTCTCGGTGGCGAGCGGCATCATCATCAAGTCCGGCCGGGCGCGTTACGCCCTGGTGACGCTGCTGCCGCTCGCGTGGCTCGCGCTCATCACGACCACCGCCGCATGGCAGAAGGTCGCGAGCCCCGACAGCCGCATCGGCCTGTTTGCTGCGGCCAACGACCTGGCCGGCAAGCTCGCCGCCGGCATGCTGCCTGCGGAGCGCGCGGCGCTCGCCCCGCAACTCATTTTCAATCAGCGTCTGGACGGCTGGCTCATCATCCTGTTCACCACCATCCTGTGGTTCGTGATCCTCGACATGCTGCGCGTGTGCATGCGGCGCGTGCGGGGTCTGCCGCTGCCCTCAGGCTCGGAGGCCCCCTACCTGCCGAGCCGCCTGCAGGGCGCAGCGGCACAGGCGCACCCATGAGCCTCAGGCAGGCAAGACGTTACGCGGCGCTCTTGTGGCGCTGGCTGCGCGCGGCCAGCGGGGATGATGCCTACGAGTGCTACCGCGCTCACCACGCGGCGCGCCACCCACTCGAGCCGCCGATGAGCCGGCGCGTGTTTTACGAGGATGCGCAGCGGCGCAAGTGGAGCGGAGTCAGCCGCTGTTGCTGAAGGCGCCGCACAGCGTGCTCGGCCGAAAGTGCCGGAAAATGCTAGCATTGCGCGCTTCACTTTGGGGCGTCCCGGGCGCCTGAGAGCGGCGCCGCGCGCGCGGAAGGTAAAGGATATGGCACTGAAGATAATGATCCTCGGGGCGAACGGCTTCATCGGCAGCGCGCTCACGGACGCGATCCTGCGTAACCGGCCCTGGGAGGTCTACGGCATCGATCTGGCGGACAACAAGCTCGGGGATTCGCCGAAGAACGAGCGCTTTCACTTCGTTGAGGGCGACATCACCATCAACAAGGAGTGGGTCGAGTACCACGTCAAGAAGTGCGACGTGGTGGTGCCGCTGGTCGCCATCGCCAACCCGGCGCAGTACGTGACGCATCCGCTCAAGGTGTTCGAGCTCGACTTCGAAGCCAACATCGACGTCGTGCGCCACTGCGTCAAGTACGGCAAGCGGCTCATTTTTCCCTCCACCTCCGAGATCTACGGCATGTCCCCGGACGCCGTGCTGGACGAGGAGACGAGCCCGCTGGTGTACGGGCCCATCAACAAGCAGCGCTGGATCTACGCAGCCTCCAAGCAGCTGCTCGACCGGGTGATCTACGCCTACGGCGTGCGCGACAACCTCGACTACACGCTGTTCCGTCCCTTCAATTTCATCGGCCCTAATCTGGACAACGTCGAGGAGCCCAAGGAAGGCAGCTCGCGGGTGTTCACGCAGTTCCTCTCCAACGTGCTGTACAAGCGCCCGATCAAGCTGGTCGACGGCGGCAGCCAGAAGCGCTCGTTCACTTACATCGACGACGCCATCGAAGCTCTGCTGACCATACTCGAGAACCAGGACAACCGCGCCAGCCGGCGCATTTTCAACATCGGCAACCCCGGCAACTGCATCTCCATCCGTGAGCTGGCCGAGCGCACCATCAGGATCGCGCAGGAGTTCCCGGTGTTGCGCGAGGCTGCACGCGCCACTGAGATCGTGGACATTTCCGCGGGCGAGTACTACGGCAAGTACTACCAGGACATCCAGGTACGCGTGCCGAACATCGAGGCCGCGAAGCGCGACCTGGGCTGGAAGCCCACGACCGACATGGACACTGCCATCCGGCGCACCATCGATTTCTACGTGAAGCAGGAAGGCTTCGGCACGCGCGCGGCGGCGATGGCGGCGGGTATCTAAGCTCGACATGAAGCAGGGGCTGCGCGCCGGCGCCCCGGCTTACCTGCCGTGGATCGTGCTGGCGCTCGCCTGGTTCGCCACCATCCAGGTGCGGCCGATGCTCGATCCCGACGAAGGCCGCTATGCCGAAATCCCGCGCGAGATGCTCGCGAGCGGCGACTGGATCACCCCGCGCTTCGATGATCTTAAGTATTTCGAGAAGCCGCCGCTGCAGTACTGGGCGACCGCTGCAGCTTACAGCGCGTTCGGCGTGCACGAGTGGAGTTCGCGGCTGTGGGCGGTGGGACTGGCGTTTGCCTGCCTGCCGCTGGTGTTTGCCTGGGTTGCGCGCCTTTTCGGGCGCGCGCGAGCGCTGGCGGCGCTCACCGCCCTTGCCGTGAGCCCATTCTTCGCGATCGTGGCTCACATCAACCTGCTGGACGCGGGTTTTACCTTCTGGCTCACCGCGGCGCTCCTCGCCTTCACGCTCGCGCAGTGCGCCTCCCCCGCCTCGCGCGCCGAGCGGCGCTGGATGCTCGCCGCCTGGGCGGCGGCGGCTCTCGCGGTGCTCTCCAAGGGCATCGTCGTCGGGGTGCTCGCGGGGGGCACGCTCGTGCTGTACACGCTCATCGAACGCGACGCGCGCACCTGGCGACGGCTGCACGTGGGCCTGGGGTTGCCTCTGTTCCTGCTGCTCGCCGCGCCGTGGTTCATTCTCGTGTCGGTGCGCAACCCGAGCTTTCCCGGATTCTTCTTCGTGCACGAGCACTTCACGCGCTTTCTCACGACCGTGCACCAGCGCGTGGAGCCGTGGTGGTATTTCCTGCCGCTGCTGCTGCTCGGGGTGTCGCCATGGGTCGCCCCCTGCG
>CATPBM010000012.1 GCA_955652625.1 uncultured Steroidobacteraceae bacterium | reverse complement strand
GGCGAGCGTCCTCGCGGGGGTGCAGGCGCTCGATCCGGCCGGCGTCGGGGCGCGCTCGGTGGGCGAGTGCATCGAGCTGCAGCTGCGGCAGCTGGATCCGGCGACGCCGGGCTTCCAGACGGCGCTGGAAATCGCGCGCCACCATCTGGAGCTGGTCGCCGAGCGCGAATTGTCCCTGCTGCGCCGCGAGCTGCGCGCCAGCGAGGAGGAGATCGCCTGCGCGCTGGCGCTGGTGCGCTCCTGTCACCCGCGCCCGGGGGCCACCGTCAGCGCTGGGAGTGCCGAGTATGTCGTGCCCGATGTGTTCGTGCGCCGCACCGAGCACGGCTGGGGCGTGGAGATCAACCCGGCGACGCTGCCGCGCGTGCGCCTGAATCAAAGCTATGCCAGCCTTATCGGCCGCAACGCCAGCCACGCGAGCATGCGCGCGCAGCTGCAGGAGGCGCGCTGGCTGCTCAAGAGCCTGGAGATCCGCCACGAGACGCTCATGAAGGTGGCCCGCTCCATCGTCGAGCGCCAGACCGCGTTCCTCGAGCACGGCGAGGAGCACATGCGGCCCATGATCCTCAAGGACATCGCCGAGGCGATCACGATGCATGAGTCGACGATCTCGCGCGTGACCTCCGGCAAGTACATGCATACGCCGCGCGGCGTCTTCGAGCTGCGCTACTTCTTTTCGAGCCAGGTCGAAGGCGCCGACGGCTCGGGCACCTCCTCCACCGCCATCCGCGCCAAGATCAGGAAGCTCGTCAAGGACGAGCTCCCGGAGAGCCCCTTGAGCGATGGGCGCATCGCGGAGCTGCTCTCCGGTGAGGGTATCCCGGTGGCGCGCCGCACGGTCGCCAAGTACCGCGAAGCCATGGGTATCGCCGCCTCGAACGAGCGCCGGCGCGCAGGGTCGAAGCAGATGTAAACGCGAACTAAGGAGACGCCTTATGCAGCTCAACGTCACCGGTCACCACGTGGAAGTCACCCCGGCGCTGCGGGGTTATGTCGAGAAAAAACTCGAACGCATTGGCAGACACTTTGAACAGGTCATCGATGTGCACTGCGTGTTGACGGTGGAGAAGCTGCGACAGAAGGCCGAGGCGACCCTGCACGTGAGCGGCAGCGCCATCTACGCCGACGCGACCGAAGAGGACATGTACGCCGCCATCGACCTGCTGGCGGACAAACTCGATCGCTGTATCAAGAAGCACAAGGAAAAGCGCGGGGATCACCACGCCGCCTCGGTGCGCGCACTCCGAATCTGACGCGCCGCACTGCGCCGCGTCACGGGACTTGCAGCGGCGGTGCCGCTGGATGACCATTGACGCGTGCGCATCATCATCCTCAGCGGGCTATCCGGCTCCGGAAAGAGCGTGGCTCTGCACATGCTCGAGGACCTGGGGTTTTATTGCATCGATAATATCCCCGCGGCCCTGCTGAAGCCGTTCGTCTCCTACACGGTGCGCAGTTCCGAGCCCACCTACGAGCGCACCGCGATCGGCCTGGACGCCCGCAATACTCCCGCCGAGGTGGCCAGCGTTCCGCAGCTGATCGACGAGCTCAAGCGCAGCGGCCTGCAGTGCGAGGTGCTGTTCCTGGTGGCGGCCGAAGACGAGCTGCTGCGGCGCTTCGCCGAGACGCACCGCAAGCATCCAATGGCCGGCAGCGACGTCGGCTTGCGCGAGGCGATGAGCATGGAGCGCGCGCTGCTCGAGCCGATCGCCTCCGTCGCCGACCTGTTGATCGACACTTCACGCCTCTCGGTGCATGCGCTGCGCGACGTGATCCACAAGCGCGTCGAGCAGCGGGCGGTCGGGCGGCTGTCGATCACCTTCGAGTCCTTCGGCTTCAAGCGCGGCATCCCCGCCGATGCCGACTTCGTGTTCGACGCGCGGGCGCTCCCCAACCCCTACTGGGAGCCAGGCCTGCGCAATCTCACCGGGCGTGATGCCGAGGTGATCCGCTTTCTCGAGACGCACACCAACGTCGCGACCCTGGTGGCGGACATCGCACGTTTCGTGCGCGGCCGCGTGCCGGAGTACCAGGCGAGCAACCGCAGCTACCTCACCGTCGCCATTGGCTGCACCGGCGGGCAACACCGCTCGGTGTACATCGTGGATCGATTGGCGGAGATCTTCGCGGCGGAGTTCGACCAGGTCACCGCGCGGCACGGCGGCCTGCCGGGCGCCAAGCTCTTCCCGGCGCGGCGGCGCGCGGCCGCGAGCGCCAAAGCGCCTTGAGGCGCGCGCCCTTAGGGGCCCCCAGGAAATCAGGCGTCTTGCTGCGCGATGAGCTGCTCGCCGCTTAGGGCAAGCTTGATTTCCTGGGGTGGTTTCTTCAGGTCGCCTGCGCGACCCCGGAGGCGGTCATCACCTGCGGCAGCTTCTCCCCGCTCATGAATGCGCCGAGCGCCGAGCGCGCTTCCATGGCGTCACTGTAGCCGAGCGCGATGAGCTCGCGCGTGTAGCCGGACTCGAAAGTGAGGTAGCTCGCGAGCTGATAGCCGGACGCGTCGCGCCCACCGATGACCCGCAACAGCGCGCGCAGCCCGGAGGGCATCTCCTTGGCATGGCGCGCGGCGATCTCGCGCGGGTCGACGCTCGGGGCGAGCATGAGCGTCTCGATGGGCCGCTCGCCGTGCGTGGCCTGCGGTGCGCTGTGCACCAGGGTATTGATGCGCTCGAGCTGCTCCAGATCACCATAGATCTGGTCGGTGAACAGCGTGTCTAGCATGTAGCCGAAGATCTCCCCGGGCGTGGGCATGAGGGTATGCAGGCGGTCGGAGGCGACGTTCACGCCGGCGGCGCGCCGCTGGCGTACTCCGATGATCAGCAGTCGATCGGCGCCCAGATGGATGGCCGGGCTCAGGGGGTGGATCTGGCGCATCGCCCCGTCGCCGAAATAGTCCTCCCCGACCCTGATGGGCGGGAACAGCAGCGGAATGGCGGCGCTCGCCATCAGGTGATCGATGGTGAGCTGCGTGCGGCAACCGATCCGCTGCACGCGTGACCAATCGCGTATCGAGTCGACACCGTCGAAGAAGGCGACCGAGCGGCCGGTGCTGTAGCTGGTGGAGCACAGCGCGAAGGCGCGCAGGTGCCCGCGCGCAATGCTGCGGCGGATGCCGTCGCAATCCACGTGCACGCCGAGCAGCTCGCGCAGCGGGCTGTTGTCGAGCATCGATTTCGGCGGGGCCAGCACCAGACCGCCCGAGACCAGCGCGAGCACCCAGTGCGCCCCGGCGCGCAGCATGTGGCCCTTGTCGACGTGAAAAACCTGCTCCGAGCGGAAGTTTGCCCATACGCGCTCCAGTCCCGCGACCGCGCGCCGCCAGTGATGCGCCTCCGCGGCCAGCACGCTCGCCGCCACGGCCCCGGCGGAGGTGCCAACGATGACCTGGAACGGGTTGCGCGCCCTCGGCAGCAGCTCCGCGAGCGCCAGCAGCACCCCGACCTGGTAGGCCGAGCGCGCGCCGCCGCCCGTCAGCACCAGCCCGACGGTCGGGCGCGAGCCCGCTCTGGAGGCAGTTTCGGCGAGGCCATCCATAGTTGGCGGCTATTATGAAACCGGGGGCCGCCGCTCCTGTGTGACGGAATTCGCGGCCGCGCCCAGAAGCGCGCCGCCCGCAGTGCCCAGGGGACGCCTGAGCTCGCCGATTGCGAGGTCCAGGCCGGCAATGGTGAGGGGAAACATGCGCTCGCCGATGAGCTCGCGCGTGATGCGCACCGATGGGGTGTGAGGCCAGCGTGCCGGATCTTCCGGATTCAACCACACCAGGCGCGGGAAGGTAGCGCACAGGCGCCGCATCCAGGCCGCTCCCGGCTCCTGGTTCCAGTGCTCGATACTGCCACCCGGCTGCACGATCTCGTACGGGCTCATCGTGGCATCGCCCACCACGATCACGCGGTAGTCGTGGCTGTAGGTGCGCAACACACGCTCCGTGGGTGTGGTGCTCGCTGCGCGCCGGCTGTTGTCCTTCCACAGGGTCTCGTAGAGGAAGTTGTGAAAATAGAAATGCTCGAGATGCTTGAACTCGCTGCGGGCCGCGGAGAACAACTCCTCGCACACCCGCACGTGATCCTCCATCGAGCCGCCGACATCCAGGAACAGCAGCACCCTGACCGCGTTGTGCCGCTCCGGTACGAACTTGAGGTCGAGCACACCGCCGTTGCGCGCCGTGGCGTCGATCGTGCCATCGAGATCGAGCTGCTCGGCCGCCCCCTCGCGCGCGAACTTGCGCAGCTTGCGCAGCGCGAGCTTCAGGTTGCGCGTGCCGAGCTCGACCGTGTCGTCGAAGTTGCGATATTCGCGCCGCTCCCAGACCTTCAGCGCGCGCCGCTCGCGCCCGCCCTGCTGACCGATGCGCATTCCCTGCGGGTTGAAGCCCTGCGCGCCGAAGGGCGAGGTGCCGCCGGTACCGATCCACCTGGCTCCGCCCTCGTGGCGCTCCTGTTGTTCGCGCAGTCGTTCGCGCAACCTCTCCAGGAGCTTCTCCCAGCCGAGCGCCTCGATGCGGCGCCTCTCCTCCTCCGAGAACACGCGCGCGGCGAGGCTCTGCAGCCAGTGCGCCGGTAAATCCACCAGCAGTTGCGTAAACAGCCGTTCAGCGCCCTGGAACACCTGCCCGAACACCCGGTCGAAGCGATCGTAGTGGCGCTCGTCCTTCACCAGGCAGGCGC
>CATPBM010000011.1 GCA_955652625.1 uncultured Steroidobacteraceae bacterium | reverse complement strand
GGGCGAGCTTGCCGAGCTGGCACCCCGTGGCGAGCGTCGCATGGGCGCGAATCCGCACGCCAACGGCGGCTCGTTACTGCGTGACCTGCGCATGCCCGACTTCCGCGAATACGCGGTTGCAGTGGATGCGCCCGGAGCCGGCGACGCCGAGGACACGCGCGTGCTCGGGAAATTCCTGCGGGACGTAATCAGGCTGAATCAGAGCGAGAGAAATTTCCGCTTGTTCGGCCCCGACGAGACGATCTCCAATCGCCTCGATGCGGTGTTCGAGGTCACGCAGCGCCAATGGAGCGCGCAGATAGTGCCAGGCGATCAGCATCTGGCCGCACAGGGGAGCGTAGTGGAGGTCCTGAGCGAGCACCTGTGCCAGGGCTGGCTCGAGGGGTATCTCCTGACCGGCCGTCACGGCATGTTCAACTCCTACGAGGCGTTCATCCACATCGTAGACTCGATGTTCAATCAACACGCAAAGTGGCTGAAGGTGACCCGGGAGATTCCATGGCGGCGTCCTCTCGCGTCGCTCAATTACCTACTGAGCTCACACGTCTGGCGGCAGGACCACAACGGCTTCACTCATCAGGACCCGGGTTTCATCGATCATGTGGTCAACAAGAAAGCGGATGTCATCCGCGTCTACCTGCCTCCGGACGCCAACTGCCTGTTGTCGGTCGCGGATCACTGCCTGCGCAGCCGCCACTATGTCAACGTAGTCGTTGCCGGCAAGCACGCGGCACCCCAGTGGCTGAACATGGAAGCCGCCATCAAGCACTGCACGATGGGCATCGGGATCTGGGAATGGGCGAGCACGGATGGGGGCGAAGAGCCGGATCTGGTCATGGCCTGTGCCGGCGACGTGCCCACGCTGGAGACACTGGCGGCGGTCAAGCTTCTCAGAACCCATTTCCCCGCACTCAGGATCCGCGTCGTAAACGTCGTGGACCTGATGAAGCTGCAGCCGCAGAGCGAACACCCGCACGGCCTCAGCGATGCGGACTTCGACTCCCTCTTTACCCGCAGCCGGCCGATCATCTTCGCCTTCCATGGGTATCCGTGGCTGATCCACCGCTTGACCTATCGGCGCGCTAACCACGACAACCTTCATGTGCGCGGCTACAAGGAGGAGGGCACAATCACCACGCCGTTCGATATGACCGTCCTGAATGATCTGGATCGCTTTCACCTGGTCGGGGATGCCATTGACAGGTTGCCACAATTGGAGGCGCGCGCCGGTTACGTCAAGCAGCACCTGCGCGTCAAACTGATCGAGCACCAGGAGTACATTCGTCTGCACGGTGAGGACATGCCGGAGATCCGCACCTGGAGGTGGGGAGGTTGAAACGCCGCGCGTTCACGCACCAGACACGCGTCAAGGCGCCTGACAGCGGCCGTTGACGGCAGCGGATCTGCCGAACCGCCTGGGGGGAACCGGGCTCGCTGAGGTGCCGTATACTTGTCGCGGCCCGTTGCGCACGCCCGATCCATGAAAATTCTTATCGTTGAAGATCAGGTCCGCCTCGCTCAGCTCGTGAGGCAGGGGCTGAGCGAGCGCGCTTACACTGTAAAGATCGAGCATACCTGTGCCGGGGCCCGCGACGCGCTCTGCGAAGACAGCTACGATCTGATCATCCTGGATCTCGGTTTGCAGGACGGAGATGGATTGGATCTGCTGCGCGAGTGGCGCAAGGCCGGATTCAAGGAGCCGGTATTGATTCTGAGCGCCCGCGACACCGTCCAGGACCGCGTCAAGGGACTCGACCTGGGCGCTGACGATTACCTTGCGAAGCCCTTCAGCCTCGAAGAGCTGCTGGCAAGAGTGCGATCGCAATTGCGCCGCCAGTCCGACGTCAAGGAAACGGTGCTGGAATGCGGCGGCGTCAAACTCGATCTGCTGCAGCTTACGGCGGAGCTTCACGGGCAGCGGATTGATTTGACGCGGCGCGAGTTCGCACTGCTCGAGATCTTCATGCAAAGCCCCGGGCGCATACTCACCCGCACCTATATATCCGAGAAAATCTGGGCTTCGCACTACGACGTCGACACCAACCTGCTGGATGTCTACATGAGTCGGCTGCGCACCAAGCTCGATACCAGCCCCGACAAGCCGCTGTTCAAGACCATCCGGGGCGTCGGCTACCAACTATTGTGAAGTCGATCAGCACACGCCTGGCGGTGTGGAATGCCGCGGCGGCGACGCTGACCCTCGCCTGCCTGCTCGCGGTCGGCTACCAACTGCTGCGCAATCATCTTATTCACGGCCTGGATCTGCTCAACGCGGCCGAGTTCGAGCAAATCAAGGCGCATCTCGGGCCCGACTACCAGAACCTGAGCCCCAAAGTCATCGACGAACGCATACGCGAGACCACCGAATTCGCCTCGGTTCTGTTTTTTATCGAGATCGATCGCCCGCACTTTGGCACGGTTTTCTCATCCCGAAACCTCCAGACCAGCTTCATTCCCGACGTACCCGGAAAGCACCTCTACAGCATCGAAGCGCCGCGCGTCGGCCAATTGCGGGTCGCAGAATTCGTGCTGCCGCCGTTTGACATCACGATTGCCACGCCCCTCACCCAGGTGCATGAGGTGATGCGAGGCTACATCCGGGTCTGTGCGGCGCTCCTGGCGGCCATGCTGGGTGCGAGCGTGGT
>CATPBM010000010.1 GCA_955652625.1 uncultured Steroidobacteraceae bacterium | reverse complement strand
TGATTGCGGTGGGCGGGGACGGGACGCTGCTGTACGCGGCGCGCCTGGTTGCGCGCCATTCGGTGCCGCTCCTGGGGGTCAACCGCGGACGGCTCGGCTTCCTCACCGACGTGATGCCCCAGGACATGCTGCCGGCCGTGGACGCGGCTCTGGCCGGGGAGCTCGAACAGGATCAGCGGCCGATGCTGACGGCGCGGCTGCTCGGGGCGGGGGGGCAGGTGGGGCAGGCCTTCGCGTTCAACGACGTGGTCATGCAGAAGCACGACACCGGGCGCACGCTCGACTTGGAAACCCGCATCAATGGCACGTACGTCAACACACACACAGGCGACGGCATCATCGTCGCGAGTCCGACGGGCTCCACGGCCTATGCGCTCTCCTGCAGCGGGCCGATCCTCGAGCCGCACCTGCCGGCGCTCGTGATCGTGCCGATCTGCGCGCACACGCTCTCGGACCGGCCGATCGTGGTTGCGGCGACTTCGGTCGTCGAAGTCAGCCTCCTCGAGCGGCCCGACACCCACGCGCGAGTCACTTGCGATGGCACGGTATTGGGCGCCCTCATGCCGGGGGACCGTCTGGAAGTGACTACGGCCCGCGAGCACGCCATCCTGCTGCACGCGAAGGGCTACGACTACTACAAGGTGTTGCGTTCCAAGCTCCATTGGGGCCGCGGCAGCTTCGAGCGCTGAACGCATGCTGACCCACCTGCAGATCCGCGACTTCGCCATCATCGACGCGGTGGAGCTCGAGCTGCGCCCCGGACTTACGGTGCTCACCGGCGAGACCGGTGCGGGCAAGTCGATCCTGGTGGACGCGCTGCAGCTGCTCGCCGGGGGCCGCGCCGGCGCGGAAGTGGTGCGCCACGGCGCGGAGCGCGCGGAAGTCTCCGGCACATTCGAGTTGACGAAGGCGCCGCGGGAGCTGAACCAGTGGCTCGAGGAGCAGTCGCTCAGGGCGGGCGGAGAGCTGACGGTGCGCCGCGTCGTGGGGAGCGACGGCCGCTCGCGCGCCTATCTCGACGGACAGTCAGTGCCGGTGCAGCTGCTGCGCGAGGCCGGCAATATCCTCATCGACATCCACGGGCAGCACGAATTTCAGTCGCTCACCCGCAGCGCCGCGCAACGCGAGCTGCTCGATGGCTATGCCTCGCTGACCGAGCTCGTCGGCCAGGTGGGCATCGCGCATCGCGTGTGGCTCGAGCTTCTCAATCGCACGCTCGACCTCGACAGCAAGGCGCGCGACCGCGATGCGAAGCTCCAGTTGCTGCGCTACCAGGTGCAGGAGCTGCAGGCGCTGCAGCTGAAGCCCGAAGAGGTCGACGGTCTCGCCGAGGAGCACGGGCGGCTCGCCAACCGCGGCCGACTCGCTGAAGGCACGCAGAGCGCGCTCGGTGAGCTGTACGAGAACGAGGCCGTGCGTGCTCATGCCGGCGTCAGCCGCGCGCTGCAGGCGTTGCGCGCCCTGGTGGCGCTCGATGGCAAACTCGCCGCCGTGCTCCCGATGCTGGAGGAAGCCTCCATCCAGGTCCGCGAGGCGGCGCGCGAGCTGGAACACTATCGCGAGAGCCTGGACGTCGACGCCACGCGCCAGCAGGAAGTCGAACGGCGTCTCGCCGCGATCGAGGAGCTGGCGCGCAAACATCGCGTACCGCCGGCGCAGCTGACCACGCGCACCGCGGAGCTGGGCGCGGAGCTCGAAGCGCTCGAGCGCGCGGACACGGATCTGGCGGCGCTGCGCAAGGATCTGGGCCCAGCGTTGCAGGGCTATCAGGCACAGGCCCAGGAACTGTCCGGCAAGCGCATGGCCGCCGCACGCGCACTCGCCCGCGACATCAGCGCGCGCATGCAGACCCTCGGCATGGCGGGCGGGCGCTTCGAAGCCGACGTGATCCAGGACGGCAACTCAGAGCCCGCGCAGCACGGCATCGATCAGATCGAATTTCGCGTCACCGCCAATCCCGGCCAGCCGCCGCGTGCCCTGGCGAAGGTGGCCTCCGGCGGTGAGCTGGCGCGCCTCTCCCTCGCGGTGCAGGTGTCGTGCGCGGCGGGCGAGACGCGCTGCATGGTGTTTGACGAGGTAGACGCCGGCATCGGCGGTGCGGTCGCCGAGATCGTCGGCCGCGAGCTGCGTGCGCTCGGCGCCCGAGGTCAGGTGCTGTGCGTCACGCATCTGCCGCAGGTCGCGTCCCAGGCCCACCACCACCTGCGGGTGACGAAGCTCACCGACGGCCGCACGACCCGTACCACCCTCACCGAGCTGAGCGCCGATGACCGCGTCGAGGAACTGGCCCGCATGCTTGGTGGGATCGAGGTGACCTCCAAAGCTCGCGAGCACGCCAGGGACATGCTGGCCGCCGCCACCGGCGAGGCCCGCAAAGACACTTCCGATACCGTGCGCCAGCCGCGTCCACCCGCTGCGCGGCGGCGCTGAGCCCCGACGCACGGGCCCTGGGAGGCAGGCAGATTGGCGCCGGCCGCAGCGCGGCGAACGGCTAGCTCGTCTTGCGGTTGCGGAATGCGCAGTTCTGACGACGGCAGTGCCCGTAGAGGATCAGGGAGTGATCGCGAATCGTGAAGCCCAGCTTCTGCGCGACCGCGGTCTGGCGCTCCTCGATCCCCGCGTCCATGAACTCTTCCACGCGACCGCAGTCAAGACACACAATATGGTCGTGATGCGTCCCCTGGTTGAGCTCGAACACCGCCATCCCGTCCTCGAAGTGATGCCGCGTGACGAGACCGGCGGCCTCGAACTGCGTCAACACCCGGTACACGGTTGCAAGGCCAATGTCCTCGTTGGACTCGAGCAGGGTGCGGTAGATGTCTTCCGCCGAGAGGTGCCGGTTGGTGCTGCCCTCGAGGATCTCGAGGATCTTCAGGCGCGGCAGCGTTACCTTCAAACCAGCTTTGCGCAGGTCCTTGCCTTCCAGCACGCTTAGCTTCTCCGGCAGGCCGCGCGACGGTGGGGCGGCCGGCGGTCCGCGATCAGGTATGATTCAAAAGATGATTATCCTCCATCGGACACGCGTGCGACTACCCTTCGGCCGCCTTATCGCCCTGCTGCTGCTTGCGGGACTGCTGGGCGGGTGCATCTACCGCATGAACATCCAGCAGGGCAACTACCTGGAAGGCAAGACGGTCGACAAGGTCGAAGTGGGCATGACGCGCACGCAGGTGCGTTACCTGCTCGGCACGCCGATGGTGCCGGCGCCCTTCAACAAGGACCGCTGGGATTACCTGTACTACTTCAAGTCGGGACACCGCCTGCGCAAGCCCGAACAACGGCACCTGGTGGTGCTCTTCAAGGAAGACAAGGTGGCGCGGCTCGAGCGCGACAATGTGCCCAACAGCGCGCCCGAGGCCCCGGACCAGGGACCCTCGATCTCCAAGTTCCCGAAGATCTAAGGGCGTGACTTACTGCCGCGGCGCGCGCGCAGCAAGCGCTCGCGGCGCTGCTCGCGGGGATCCTTGGGTAGCGGCCGGTAGATCTCGATGCGATCTGAGTCCGCGCACGGTGCGCTGCGCGCGCGCAGCTCCCCGAAGATGCCAACCGCAGCGCAATCCCACGGGATCGCCGTCTCCTCGCCATCACGGGCAGCCAGCGCGCGTGCCGCCGCGAGCGCATCCGCGATGCTGGCCGCCCCCGGCAATTCCACGGTCCACAGATACTGCCGCGCGGGGGTCGCATAGACGACGACGCAGCGCTTGCGGGCAGGCTCGCCCGCGGACCGAGCGCTCATGGCTGCGCGCGGGCGCGCGTGACGAAAGCGTCCACCAGGGAGCCGATGGTCTCGGCGAACAGCGGCTCGAACAGTATGGCGGACAGGCGGTTGTTGAATGCGAAGCGCATGGTAAGGTCCACGCGGCAGCCGTTCTCGATAGGCGTCAGCCGCCACTCGCCCTGCAGAGTGCGAAACGGCCCGCTGACCAGGTCCATGCGGATGCTGCGGCTGGGGTCGAGCGTATTGCGCGTGGTGAACTCGCCCTGCAGCGCGCCCTTACGCACGCCGATCGTAGCCACGATCTGCGACTCAGTGCGCGACTGGACCCGGGCATGGGTGCACCACGGCAGGAACTGCGGGTAGCTCTCAATGTCGTTGATGAGTGCGAACACCTCAGCCGGCGGCTTGTTGATGAGCGCCGAGCGCTTGACCTCTCGCATGTGTCATTGTCCCATTAGGTCCCGCCCATGACCAAAGCCAGCGAAGCCCCGCGTCTGATCGCCGAGAACCGCAAGGCGCGCTACGACTATTTCATCGAAGAGCGCTACGAGGCGGGCCTGGCTTTGCAGGGCTGGGAAGTGAAGTCCATGCGTGCCGGTCGCGCGCAGCTGAAGGAGGCCTACGTCTATCTGCGCGACGGCGAGGCGTTCCTCATTGGCGCGCACCTCTCGCCCCTGCCGACCGCTTCCACGCACGTCACCCCCGACCCGGTGCGCACCCGCAAGCTCCTGCTCAACTACAGCGAGCTGCAGGGGTTGATCGGCGCGGTGGAGCGGCGCGGCTACACGATCGTGCCGCTCGAGCTGTACTGGAAGAACGGGCGCGCGAAACTGCAGGTCGGGCTCGCCAAGGGCAAGAAACAGCACGACAAGCGCGCGGTCGAGAAGGATCGCGACTGGCAGCGTAACAAGGCGCGGGTGCTGCGAAGAGGCTGACCCGCGCCGGCGCACTGACGCGCCGGAGCCAACCTAAGTCTTACTCCGGTGCCAGGTTCTTGTTCTTGAGCTCGTAGACCACATTGAGTGTG
>CATPBM010000009.1 GCA_955652625.1 uncultured Steroidobacteraceae bacterium | reverse complement strand
GCACCGAGCGCGACCCGCCCACCCCGGCAAGTCCAACGGGAGGCGCGGACGCCTACGCCACGTGGCTGGATCGCATGCAGCGCGCCCGCGCACGCCAGGCCGCCATTACCCGCAATCTCTACACCTGGTCGAACTACAAGAGCTGGGCTGACCAGGTGCGCGACTCCTGGGCCGCTACCGACGCCAGTACCGCCGCGAACACCCCCGGCAAGACCCGCAAGTAACTAACCCGCCGCAGCCTTTACGCGCCGCCAGCCTTGAGCGCTGGGCGGCGCCCGCTCGTTCAGGCGTCGGCCGCCGCGGCCGGCAGGGCGAGCTCCGGCAGCGCTGAATTTCCCGCATCCCCCGCCTGCGAGCCCCCCGGCGCCTGGCCCGTAGCCGGCGCAGGCGCGGCGGGCGGGGCCGCCGCCGCCTTCGTCCGCGACAGCCACGCGATGAGCGGCAGCCACTGCTCCACATCGTCGCGCGCCACGTAGCTCTTCATCTCGTGCACGCCCACCCCGAGCTCGGCCGCCCGCGCGTAGTTCTGCGAATCGCGGATGGTGGCGACGATCGGGATCCCCAGGGTGTGCAGGAAACGGATCAGGGCCTGGTAGGTCAGGGTGTTGCGGCGGATGCGATTGGCGATGACGCCGATGCGGTCGTCCTCGCGGCGGATCTTCGCCACCAGCAGCAGGTCGCGGATGCAGCGCGAGCAGGTGTGGATATCGATGTCCGAGGGCAGCACCGGCACGATGATCTTGTCCGCGTCGCGCGTCATGGCCGGCAGCTCCCCTGGCTCGAGCGCCGCCGGGGTGTCGACGATGACGTGCGTGGCCGCATCCGGCACGCGCAACTGAAACGCGCGCGTCGTGCGCGTGTCCTTCTCAAAGGCAGCGATGACGTGAATCGGCGCCTGGGTCGGCTTGCGCTTCTTCACCCAGCGCAGCGAGGACCCCTGGGGATCGAAGTCCATGAGGACCGGTGTATGGCCGCAGGAGGCGAGATAGCTCGCAAGGTTCACAGCGATGGTCGTCTTGCCCGACCCGCCCTTGGGGTTCAGGACGACGATGCGCTGCATGATTGCCTTGTTCTGTCACATCCGCGGGGTGGCGCGGCTCGCAAGCAAGCCTACGCAGCCCACAGTTCTCCTGCAAGGCGCTGCATCACAGGCGCCAGTGTGAGCGCGCGCACGCCAGCGCGCGCGCGCCTTCCGTAGATTGTCCGCCGTGGAAGAGTCATTTCTGCATCTGTGGGACGAGCTTGACGATATCGTCTGCGCCGGTCGCCACCTGGCGGCCACGGCGGCGGCCGAGGTAGTGGCCGTGGCCGCACCGCTGCTCGCGGCGGCCTCAGGCAGCCTCCTGGCGGGCGCCACGCTGCTGCTCGCCCATCGGCACGTCCTGAACCCCATCAGCTAAAGCTTCCCGCCCGCGCCCGCCGCACGCGGGGCTTGAAAATTTCCCGCCGATTCCCAAGATCGCCGGGCATGGCGACCGAAACTCCCCTCAATCCCGACAGCACGCCCTCCGGCGCACGCGAGACGCACGGCTTCCAGGCCGAAGTGCGCGAGCTGCTCAAGCTCATGATCCACTCCCTGTACAGCCACAGGGAGATCTTCCTTCGCGAGCTCATCTCCAATGCCTCCGACGCCTGCGACCGGCTGCGCTTCGCCGCCATTGCCGACAGCGCGCTGCTGGCGGAGGACCCGGAGCTCGGCATCCGCATCGACGCCGACCCCGCCGCCGGCACGGTGACCCTCACCGACAACGGCATCGGCATGACGCGCGAGGAGGCCATTACCGACCTCGGCACCATTGCGCGCTCGGGCACCGCCGAGTTCTTCCGGTCGCTTTCGGGGGATGAGCAGAAGGCCTCGCAGCTCATCGGTCAGTTCGGCGTGGGCTTTTACTCGGCGTTCATCGTCGCCGAGCGTGTCGAGGTGCGCTCGCGCAAGGCCGGGGCGGCTCCCACGGCGGGAGTGCGCTGGGAATCCGGCGCCGACGGGGAGTTCACGGTGGAGACCATCACGCTGCCCGCCCGGGGCACCGCGGTCACCCTGCACCTGAAGGCCGATGCCAAAGAGTTCGCCGATCCCATGCGCCTGCGGGCACTCATCCGCCGCTACTCGGACCACATCGGCTTCGCGGTGCGCATGCGCAAGGAGGGCGAAGCCTCGCTCGAATACGAGGTCGTGAACCAGGCGAAGGCGCTGTGGACGCTGCCGCGGACCGAGATCTCGGAGGACGAGTACAAGCAGTTTTACCAGTACCTGGCCCATGATTTCACCGATCCGCTCGCCTGGAGCCACAACAAGGTGGAAGGCAAGCGCGAGTACATCAGCCTCCTGTACCTGCCCGCGCGCGCGCCGTTTGACCTGTGGCAGCGCGATGCGCCGCGGGGGCTGAAGCTGTACGTGCGGCGCGTGTTCATCATGGACGACGCCGAGCAGTTCCTGCCGCTGTACCTGCGCTTCGTGAAAGGCGTGGTCGATTCCAGCGACCTGCCGCTGAACGTCTCGCGCGAGCTCCTGCAGCAGGATGCGGAAGTGGAGGCCATCCGCAACGGGCTCACCAAGCGGGTACTCGATCTTCTGGCGAGGCTCATGAAGGAAGAGCCGCAGAAGTACGCCACCATCTGGAAGGAGTTCGGCGTGGTGCTCAAGGAGGGCATCGCGCAGGACCACGCCAGCCAGGCGGCGATCCTGCCGCTGCTGCGCTTTGCCAGCACCCATGAGTCTCATGACAATCCCACGGTGAGCCTGGCGGACTACCTGGCGCGCATGAAGCCGGGACAGGAGCGCATTTACTACGTCATCGCCGAGAGCCTCGCGGCGGCGCGTGGCAGCCCGGCCATCGAGCGCCTCAAGGAGCAGGGGCTGGAAGTGCTGCTGCTCGCCGAGCGGATCGATGAGTGGATCATGGGGCAGCTGGACACGTACGAGGGCAAACGCTTCAAGGATGCCTCGCGCGGGGACCTCGAGCTCGGGACACTCACGAGCGCCGCGGACCGCCAGCAGCACGATGCCGAGCTCAAGGAGAGCAAGGGGCTGCTCAAGCGCATCAAGGACAGCCTCGGCGAGCGCGTCACCGAGGTGCGCGTCAGTGAACGCCTCAGGGAGTCTCCTGCATGCCTGGTGCTCGGGGAGCACGATCTTACCGAGCAGATGCGGCGCATCCTGAGCGCCGCCGGTCAGAAGCCACCCGACGCCCGCCCCGTCCTGGAGATCAACGTCGGCCACCCGCTGGTGAAGTACCTCGACCGCCTCGCCGATCAGGCCGGGTTCACCGAGCTCGCGCAACTGCTCTTCGACCAGGCCGCCCTCGCCGAGGGCGCCCCGCTTGCCAATCCACCCGAGTACGTGCAGCGCCTCAATCGCCTGCTGGTGCGGCTCGCCGCGCCCGGCGCGGCCTCCTGAGCATGGCGCAGAGGCCCCCGCTCGCCGAGCGCCTCGCACTCGCAGGGCCTGGCGGGGATCTCGAGGCGCTCATCGAGACTCCGCTCATCGACGGCGGCAGCGCCGCACCGGTGAGCGCCTTCGGCGTTGTGTGCCATCCCCATCCGCTCTTTGGCGGCACGCTCCACAACAAGGTGGTCTGGACCGTGGCGCGCGCGTTCGAGCAGCTTGGCGCGCCGACCATCCGCTTCAATTTCCGCGGCGTGGGCAAGAGCGCGGGCACTTACGACGAGGGCAGCGGTGAAACCGCCGACCTGCTCGCGGTCATTGCCTACGGCAGGCAGCGCTGGCCGCAGGCCGCGCTGTGGCTCGGCGGATTTTCCTTCGGCGGCGTGGTGGCGGTGCGCGCCGCCGGCGAGGCTCACCCTGCGCGCCTGGTCGCGGTCGCACCCGGAATCACCAAGATCGACGTCTCGGGGGCCGCACCGCCCGCCTGCCCCTGGCTGATCGTGCAGGGAGACCAGGATGAGGTGGTGCCGCCGCAAGTGGTGCTCGAGTGGGCGCAGAAGCTCGTGCCCGCGCCGCAAGTGAGCGTGGTGCCCGGAGCCAGCCATTTTTTTCACGGCCGTATCAGCGAGCTGCGCGAGACGGTGCTCGCTTTCATGGCGCAGGCACAAGCACTGAGCGCCAGCGCGTCTGCGGCTGCCGACAGAGCGGCGGCGCGCCGCTGACGCCAGACCGCAGCCCCTAAGCAAAAAGCCCGGCGGGAGCTGTGCTCCGGCCGGGCTCTTGCCCGCGATTGCGGTGCAACTGATCTTAGGAGTTGACCATCCCCTTGAGGCTCTTCAGGGGCATGACGCGGACCTTCTTGCTCGCCGGCTTGGCCTTGAACATCATCTTCTCGCCGGTAAACGGATTGACACCCTCGCGGGCCTTGGTGGCCGGTTTCTTGACGACCTTCATTTTCAAGAGGCCCGGCATGGTGAACAGGCCGTTACCGCGCAGGCTCCTCTTGATCACGGTGCCCAGGGAATCGAACACGCCGCTAACCTGCTTGCGCGACAGCCCGGTGTCCTTGGAAATGTGTGTCAGAACTTCCGACTTCGTCGGTGCGCCACCCTTTTTCGCCATTTTGCGCTACTCCTCGAGAATTAGTTGTTGCGGAAAACGCGGCGCGTGTGGCCGCGCGATGAGAATCGGGGCGGGAAAATAGCACATGCGCGCGCTCGAGCAATAGCTTTTTCGTATTGGGGTGTTGCAAATCTGCCTTTTTTTAAGGGTTTTCCCGCAGCACGAGACTTGGATCCGCCGCACGGCAGGTGAGCGCGCACCCG
>CATPBM010000008.1 GCA_955652625.1 uncultured Steroidobacteraceae bacterium | reverse complement strand
GTCAAGGGACACCCGTGCCGGTTCCTCCGCTTTCCTTTAGCCCGCGAGCGCGGCGACGCTGCGCAACACCACTCCGACCCATTCGGGACGTTGCAGCAGCGCGTGCCGCAGATCGACGAACGCTGCCTCGAACTCGAACTGTTGCAGCAGCGGATCCGCCTCCCCGAGAGAGGCGTAGTCGCCGCTGCTGCGCGCGACCTCATCGTACGCCGATACAAACACGAGGCGTGTCTGTCTTTCCCACTCATCGAGCTGCGGTTCCCAACGGCCGCGCTCGTTCCCCGAGGTTGGTGACCACTGTTGTAGCGCCATCCGGCGTGCGTATGCAAACGAACGCAACATGCTGGCGATGTCGCGCAGCGGCGAGCGCTTGCGGCGCCGCTGCTCGATGCTCTGATCCTGCGGCCCCTCGAAGTCTGTGATGATGAAGTCATTGCGCTTCACCAGCACCTGTGCCAGATGGTAGTCCCCGTGGCAGCGGAACTTCATACCCTGCGGCGCGGGCGCCACTGCCGGGCGGAGGGGCCACTTGCTGCGCTGCGCCAGCAGCGTGGCCGCGTCGGCAGCCGCGGGCGGCGCGAGTGCGCCAGCGCGCTCGGCCAGCAGGTCCAGCGCGCCGCTGGCGGCGGCCTGCGCCTCCGTGCGCCAGGCGCGCAGGTCATCCTGGGTGATCGGTTCCGGGGCAAAGTCCGGCTCGGTGTTTGCCGCGAGCGCGCCATGCAGCTGCGCCGTGCGCGTGGCAAGGGTCTTCACGAGCGCCAGGTACAAGCCGTGCACATCCACGGGCACGGGCGCGCGGGTCACGCGCTCCTCGAGGAAGCGCACCAGGTAGTTGACCGTGTAGTCCCAGGCGTTTCCCTGATTGCCCACGAAGGCCTGCAGCAGGGCCAGGGTGAGCACCGCGCCGTCGGCGCCGCGGTACTCGATGAACCCCGCGAGCGGCGCGCTGTTGGGAAAGTGCGCCACTTCCGTCAGATAGCGGCCGACTTCCACTCCCGGGTTGATCCCGGCTTGGAGTCGGCGGCAGATCTTGAGGAAAAACGCATCGCCGATGCGCACGGTCGTGTTGCCGCCCTGCGCTCCCGCGGGACTCACCGCCAGCTCGCGCAGCGCCGCCGGGTGCAGGTCCGCGAACGCGCTCGTGGCGCAACACTGCAGGCGCGCGTGCTCGGTGGGCAGCTCGCGCGAGGCGCCGATGGCCTCGATGATGGCGCGGCAGAACTCCTCGTCCGCTGCGGCGTCCGCCAACAGACCTACCGCCGCGTGCTGGCGCACGCGCGCGAGCGCTGCGGGCTGGAGCTTGCGCGCGCGCGTCTCGTCGCTGTCCTCGAACGCGATCCCCAGGGGCACGAAGTACTGGCCGGCCTGGGAGCCGCTCTTGATCTCGAAAATGCCCGTCAGCCAGCGCTCGAGCTGCGGCGGCAGGACGCTGTCGGCGAGCGTGGCGCCAGTGAGGCCGGCGCCGGGCGCTGCCGGCTCCGCGGGCGCGGCGACACCCGCGGACGCTGCCCAGCGCTGGCTGGCGATGAATGTCGGGACCACGCGCCCCTCGAGTTGGGCGCGCAGCGCCGCGGCGGCCGTCTGCCGCCAGGGCGCCACGCGCTCCGGGAAGAAGCTGCGCCAGCCGTCGACCAGGACGAGCACCGGCAGGTCATCGCGCGCTGCGCGCTCATCGTGCCAGGGAGGCGCCTGGGCCTCGCGGCTGAGGCGAAACCAGTAGAAGGCATAGCCGGGAAGCGTGAGCAGGTACGGCAGCTCACCAATCGGCGGAAACGGGGTACGCCCGAGCAGCTCGATTGGCACGGCGCCCTTGTGCGCGGCAAGGTCGAGCTCGACAGGTTGGGCTGAGCGCGACAGGTTCGCCACGCACAGGATCGTATCGTCGCCATACTGGCGCAGATACACCAGCACGCGTCGGTTACCGGGGCGGATGAAACGCAGCGTGCCACGGCCGAAGGCCTGGGAGCTGCGCCGCACTAGCAGCAGGCGCTTCATCCAGTTCAGGAGCGAGGAGCGGTCGCGGGTCTGCGCTTCGACGTTCACCGCCTGGTAGCCGTACACCGGGTCCATGATCGGCGGCAGGTACAGCTGCTCCGGATCCGCGCGCGAGAAGCCGGCGTTGCGATCCGGACTCCATTGCATGGGCGTGCGCAGGCCGTTGCGGTCGCCGAGGAAGAAATTGTCGCCCATGCCGATCTCGTCGCCGTAGTAGATGATCGGCGAACCGGGCATGGACAGCAGCAGGCTGTTCATGAGCTTGATGCGCTCGAGGTCGTTGTCCAGCAGCGGCGCCAGGCGCCGGCGGATGCCGAGGTTGAGCCGCGCGCGCGAATCGGCGGCATACGACTGGTACATGTAGTCGCGCTCGCGGCTGGTGACCATCTCGAGCGTCAGCTCGTCGTGATTGCGCAGGAAGATCGCCCACTGGCAGGTGTCGGGAATGTCCGGGGTCTGCTCCATGATCTCCACGATCGGGTGGCGGTCTTCCTGGGCGATGGCCATGTACATGCGTGGCATCAACGGGAAGTGATAGGCCATCTGGCACTCATCGCGGCCGTCGCCGAAATAGTCGCGCACGTCCTCGGGCCACTGGTTGGCTTCCGCCAGCAGCATGCGCTCGGGGTAGCGTACCGAGATCGCGCGGCGGATCACCCTGATGATCTCGTGCGTCTCGCGCAGGTTCTCGTTGCTCGTGCCCTCGCGTTCCACGAGGTAGGGAATGGCGTCCAGGCGAAAGCCGTCCACTCCCATCTGCAGCCAGAAGTTCATGATGCGCACCATCGCGCGCAGCACGTGCGGGTTGTCGAAGTTCAGATCCGGCTGGTGACTGAAGAAACGGTGCCAGTAATAAGCCTTCGCCACGGAATCCCAGGCCCAGTTGGAGGTCTCGGCGTCGCGGAAAATAATGCGCGTGCCGGCGTAGCGTTCCGGGGTGTCGCTCCACACGTAGTAGTTGCGCTTCGCCGACCCCGGCGCGGCGCGGCGCGCTGCCTGGAACCAGGGATGCGCGTCGGAGGTGTGATTGAGGACCAGCTCGGTGATGACCCGCAGCTTGCGGCGGTGCGCTTCACGCACGAAGGCGCGAAACTCCGCGCGCGTGCCGTATTGCGGATGGATGTTGTGGTAGTCGGCGATGTCGTAGCCGTCGTCGCGCCCCGGGGAGGGGTAGAACGGCAGCAGCCATATGGTGTTGACGCCGAGGTCCTGGATATATTCGAGCTTTTGCGTCAGGCCCGCGAAGTCGCCGCAGCCGTCGCCATTGCCGTCGAAGAACGCGCGCACGTGCGCCTCGTAGATGACGGCGTCCTTGAACCACAGCGGATCGCCGGCAGGCTGCTTGCGTCGTGTGCCCATGTGCGGTGGGGGCGCCCTAGTCCGGCGTCAGCACCACCACCGACAGCGGCGGCAGGCGCACGTTCAGGGAGTGCGCGTGGCCGTGCGCGCTGGCTGCCACCGCGTCCAGCGCACCGAGGTTGCCGACACCGCTGCCGCCGTAGTCGGCGGCATCACTGTTGAGACGTTCACGCCAGCGCCCGCCGCGCGGCACCCCGATCTGGTAGCGCTCACGCGGCACCGGGGTGAAGTTGCACACCACCAGGGCCGGCTCGGCGCCGCCGCTCCAGCGCAGGAATGAGATGACACTGGTGTCCGCGTCGTCGCAGTCGACCCACTGGAAGCCGCCCTCGCTGAAGTCCTGCTCGTGCAGCGCGGGCGTGCCGCGGTAGAGTTGATTGAGGTCGCGGACCCAGCGCTGCACGCCCGCATGCAGCGGGTACTGCAGCACGTGCCACTCGAGGCTTTCGTCGTGCTGCCATTCGCGGCGCTGGCCGAATTCCCCGCCCATGAACAGCAGTTTCTTGCCCGGGTGCGTCCACATGTAGCCAAAGAGGAGCCGCAGGCTCGCGAACTGCTGCCACTCGTCCCCGGGCATCCTGCCGATAAGCGAACCCTTGCCGTGCACCACTTCGTCGTGCGAGAGCGGCAGCACGAAGTTCTCGCTGAACGCGTACCAGATGCTGAAGGTGAGGCGGCTGTGGTGGTACTTGCGGTGCAAGGGGTCCTGCTGGAAGTACTTGAGCGTGTCGTGCATCCAGCCCATGTTCCATTTGAGGCCGAACCCCAGGCCGCCGAGGTAAATGGGCCGCGACACCATCGGCCAGGCGGTGGATTCCTCCGCGATCGTCTGCGTGTCGGGATGATCGCGGTACACCGCGAGATTGAGCTGCTTCACGAATTCGACCGTTTCGAGGTTCTCGTGGCCGCCGAAGCGGTTGGGGATCCACTCTCCGGCGCGTCGCCCGTAGTCCAGATACAGCATCGAGGCCACCGCATCGACGCGCAGCGCGTCGATATGGTAGGTGTCGAGCCAGAACAGGGCGCTGCTGGCGAGGAAGTTGCGCACCTCGGCACGACCGTAGTTGAAGATCGAGCTGCTCCATTCAGGGTGAAATCCCTGGCGCGGGTCGGCGTGCTCGTACAGGTGCGTTCCGTCGAAGCGCGCCAGTCCATGCTCGTCGGTCGGAAAGTGCGACGGCACCCAGTCGAGGATCACCCCGATGCCGCGCTGGTGCAGGTGGTCGACGAGATACATGAAGTCCTGAGGCGTGCCGTAACGCGAGGTCGGGGCGAAGTAACCGGTGACCTGGTAGCCCCAGGAGCCGAAGAAGGGGTGTTCCATCACTGGCATCAGCTCCACGTGCGTGAAGCCGAGCTGCGTCACGTAGTCGCCTATGGCATGCGCCAGCTCCCGATAGGTGAGGGAGCGGTTGTGTTCGTTGGGCACGCGCCGCCAGGAGCCAGGGTGCAGCTCGTAGATCGACCACGGGGCGTTGAGGGCGTTGACCTGAGCGCGCCGCCCCATCCACTGCGCGTCGTGCCACTGGTAGGCGAGGTCCCACACGACCGAGGCGGTACGCGGCGGCACCTCGGTGTGAAACGCGTACGGGTCGGACTTGTCGACCCTGAAGCCCCCGTGCGCGGCGATGTGGTACTTGTAAAGCGCGCCGGGCCCGACGTTCTCGATGCTGCCTTCCCAGATTCCGGATGAGTCGGGGCGTGGCTTGAGGGCATGACGGCCGCGCTGCCAGCCGTTGAAGTCGCCGACTACCGAAACCTTGGCCGCGTTCGGCGCCCACACCGCGAAATGGGTTCCGGCACCCCCGTCCGTGGGTAGAGCGCGCAACACGTGCGCGCCGAGCTTTTCATACGCCCGGAAATACGTGCCCTCGCGGAAGTGATAGATGTCCTGTTCGGTCAGCAGCACACCCGAAAGTCTAGCAAGTCATCTGGCGCCGCGCTGGAATGCGTATGCGCCCGAGCACACGCTTGCGGGCCGGGACGTACGCGCTCGTGCCGAGGTTGGGAGTGCTAGGTCGCGCGCCGGCGACCCGTGCCGCCGACAAACACCAGCGGATCGGCGGGCTCGCGGCGTGGCTGCTGCGCGATTGCCGCCTCCAGCAGGAGCCGCGCGCGCCCACCGGCGGCCTGCGCTTCGCTCGCGGTAGCCGCCGCCTCCACCGCGTGCCCGAGCAGGAAGCCCTGCACGCCGATCGGCCCGCAGTGCGACAGAAACTCCAGCTGCGTGCCGCGCTCGACGCCCTCGGCCACGACCTGCAGGCCGAGGCCGTGACACAGGGCGACGATCGAGCGCACGATGGCCGCGGAGCGCGGATTGGTGTCCACGCCTGCAATCAGCAGCCGGTCGAGCTTCACGCGCGTGATGGGTAGTTGCTCGAGTGAGGTGAGTGAGGAGTAGCCGATACCGAAGTCATCGAGCGCGATGGCGATCCCCATGGCGCGCAGCTGCCGCAACGACTCGATAGTGGCGGAACCGGTCTGGAAGACCGTTTCGGTGATCTCGATCTCCAGCGCGCTGGGCGGCAGTCCCGTGGCCTCCAGTGTGCGCGCCACGTGCTCCACGAAGTCGCGCTCGAAGAACTGCGGGGGCGACACGTTGATCGCCACACTGGCGCGCTGCCAGCCCTCGGCGCGCCAGGCGGCCGCGGCCGAAGCGGCGGAGTGCAGAATCCAGTCCGTCAGGTTGTGGATGAGTCCGGTCTTTTCCGCTACCTGGATGAACTCCTGCGCGCTGGCGATGCGGCCGTCGGGCTTGCGCCAGCGCAGCAGCGCCTCCACGTGCGTCGCCTCTAAGGTGTGCAAGGCGACCTGCGGCTGGTACATGAGCAGCAGCTCACCGCCCTCGACCGCGCGGCGCAGTGACTGCTCGAGCCGGAAGCGCTGCGCCGCCGCATCGTAGAGAGCAGGGTTGTAGAGCGCGAAGCGATTGCGTCCGAGTTCCTTGGCGCTGAACAGCGCCACGTCCGCGGCCCGCAGCAGCCCTTCCGCGTCGGCGGCGTGATCGGGGTAGAGTGCCGCACCCACGCTGGCGCTGGTGGCGAGCACGCGGCCGTCGACGATCAGCGGCTCCTGCAGCGTGGCGACGATCTGTGCAGCGTGGTTCTCGACCTGTTTGCTGGAGGTCACGTTCTCGAGCAGCACGGTGAACTCATCGCCCCCCAGGCGTGCGAGCAGTCCCGTGGCGCCGGTGGCGGCGTGCAGGCGCTGGGCGATGTGCTGCAGCACGCGGTCGCCGAAGCTGTGCCCGAGGGTGTCGTTGATCGACTTGAAGTTGTCCACATCCACGAACAGCAGCGCGAGGCGCTGCTGGCTCCCGGCGCGCGAGAGGGCGGCCTCCAGGTGCGCCGCCAGTTTGCGGCGGTTGGGCAGCTGCGTGAGCGGATCGTGGTGCGCGAGGTGGTGCAGCTGCCGCGTGCGGTCAGCGACGTGCTGCTCGAGCTCCGTCTGGTGCGCGCGCCGCGCCGCTTCGGCGGACTCGATCCGGTCAGCCATGGTGTTGAATGATTCGGCGAGCTCGTCGATTTCGGCCGAACCCCCGCGCGGCGCGCGTGCCCGGCGATCGCCGCCCGCCAGCAGCCGCGTGGCTGCGGTCAGGCGCCGCACCGGCACGCTGATGCTCACCACCAGCAGCATGGACACCAGCATCAGGAGTCCCAGCACCTGGGCCGCGGTGTCCCTCAGGGTGTGTTCGGCAGCCTCGGTCGCGGTGGCGGCGTGCTCGTCCGCCTGCGCAAGCCCGGCGCGCGCCGGCTTCTGCAGCTGCTCCTGCACACCCACGGTGAGCGCGGCGCTGTCCTCGACCAGACCGTGCCACTCCGCCTTGCTCTGGGCATCGTAGCGCTCGATCTGCCGTCGCAGGCGCGTCGCCTCGTGGAAGTCCATCTGCACGAGCCCGAGCCACGCGCGCCCAGGGGAGCTTTCGAATTCTGCGAGGTGCTCGCCGAGCAGTGCCCTGAAATCGCGCTCGCGGCGCGCAATCACCGCCGGCGTGGCGACGTTGCCGCGCACCGCATTGATGGCCGATTCGAGCTCGGCGAGCGAGCGGCGCGCCACGACCTGGGTACCGTTGATGGCGAGTCCCGAGCCGCCGGCGGCGACGATGTGGTGGTAGACGCGGTTGAGCGCCGTCTGGCGCTGCTCGACCCACTGCACGCGCTGCGCGGAGCGGCTCGCCAGCTGGCGGGCGTTGGCGATGTGGCGGGTGAGCTGAGCGCGCAGCCCTTCAGCGGCTGCGGCCACCGAGGGCGGCGCGTTGCCGAAGTAGCTGGCGACCGCCATCTCGAGGGCATCGCCCGCGTCGGTGATGTTGTTGAAGTCCGCCCCGTTGCGCGCCTGCACGTACTCCCCGACCGCGCGGTCGTAAATGAGCAGCCGGGCCAGCACTGAGTTCGCGCTGTTGGCGAGCGGCTCGTGCTCGGTCTGCATGCTGCGCACCGCATCCAGGGCCGCACGCGTGGTGCGCGCGGCGAGCTCCTCGCCCAGGATCAGTACGCCCGCCACCGCGGCAAGGCCGAGGCTCAGACGCCAGCCGATCCCCAGACGAGGCGCGCGCAGGCGCCAGGAGGGGCGCGCACTCTGCGCGGCGCCAGGCGATGTCGGGGACTGAGGCGTCTCGGTCATGGGTTTGTGCATACGACATAAGCCGCGGCCGGCAGACGCCTTCTCAATCAATCCGCTGACGAGGCTATTTGCCTGACCCATCATGCGCGCCGCAATTGCAGCCCTTCCGTGGCGGGCATCGCATATCGCGTACCTGCGGCGTGACCGACTGCGCGATCGGGCGCGAGCGGGGCGGTTTTGGGGCCTCCCGGGGAGCGGCGCAGAGGCCCCCCGGGCCGGTCGCGCGGGTCTTTGCCCTATACTAGGCGCAACGATGAAGGGCGCCCGACAGCATGAACGAGCTCGCTGATACGTTCGATGCGGCGTTTTCCAAGGCCGTGGACCTGGGAAACCGGATCGCAGACAAGGACAAGGATGCCGACCTGTGGGACATCGCCGACGGGCTGCTCGCCGGCGCGATCCAGTACTGGCTGTATTCGCGCCAACCGTGCGGGGATCCGCGCTGCCAGGACTGCATGCCCATCAGCACCGCGCAGGGCCGCATGGCAGAACTTAAGCGCCTCATCGAGCAGCTCGCATCTGAGAGTGAGTACTTCCACACGCCAACCGACGCCAACGCCGGCCGCGCCTGAGCGCGCCTGCCCAGGGGCGCGCCGCCCTCTCTCTACACTGCCGCCTTCGCCTTTGCGCCGCTGGCGACTTCCTCCAGCGCCAGCTCAAAGAGGTGGAAGCCCTCCTTCAACAAGGCGTCCGGGATGGTGAGCGGGGCGAGAAAGCGGATCACGTTGGCGTAGATCCCGCAGGAGAGGATCACCAGCCCCTGGCGGGCGGCGGCCTGCACCAGCGCCTTGGTCAGCTCCGCATCGGGGGCATCGGCGCGCCCGTTCTTCACCAGTTCGACGGCCACCATGGCGCCAAGACTGCGCACGTCGCCCACGCACGGGAAGCGCACCTGCAATCCCTTCAGGCGCGAGCTCATGAAGCGGCCGATGTCCTGGGCGCGTTGCAGCAACTGTTCCTCGCGCATTACCTCCAGCACCGCAAGTCCGGCCGCGCACCCGAGCGGCGAGCCGGCAAACGTGCCACCCAGTCCTCCGGGAAGCGGTGAGTCCATGATCTCGGCCTTGCCGGTCACCGCCGCCAGCGGCACGCCGCCGGCGACACTCTTGGCGATGGTGATGAGATCCGGTTCCACGCCGGCATGCTCGATGGCAAACATGCGCCCGGTGCGGCCGAATCCCGACTGGATCTCATCTGCAATCAACACGATGCCGTGCGTGTCGCACACGCTGCGCAGCCGCCGCAGCAGCTCCGCGGGCGCGGCATAGAACCCGCCTTCGCCAAGTACCGGCTCGATGATGATCGCTGCCACGCGCGCCGGCTCCACGTCCGCTTTGAAGAGCTGCTCGAGAGCGTGCAGTGAATGCTCGACCGTGACGCCGTGATAAGGCATCGGGAAGGGCAGGTGGTAGACCTCCGGCAACATCGGCCCGAAGCCGGCCTTGTAGGGCTGCACCTTGCCGGTGAGGCTGACACACGCCAGTGTGCGGCCGTGAAAACCGCCCGAGAAGGCGATCACGCCCGAGCGTCGGGTGTGAAAGCGCGCGATCTTGAGGGCATTCTCCACAGCCTCCGCGCCGGTTGTCAGGAAGATGGTCTTCTTGGGACTGCCCCCGGGGCGAGCGCGTTCAACTGTTCGGCGAGTGCAATGTAGCTCTCGTAAGGGGTCACCTGAAAGCAGGCGTGCGTGAACTTCTCCAGCTGCCGCGCGATCGCCTGGCTTACCTTAGGGTGCAGGTGCCCGGTGTTGAGCACGGAGATGCCGCTGGCGAAGTCGATGTAACGCCGGCCCTCGACGTCCCAGATTTCGGCATTGCTGGCGCGCTCGGCGTAGACCGCGAGCGAGTTGGTGACGCCACGCGGGACGGCCCGTTGGCGGCGTTGGTGCAATTCAGCGTTGGACGTCAATGCAGTTTCCTTCCCCGTGTTGAATCATGCGCCGGACTTTAGTGCCGCCGCGCGGTGAATCGCGGCGCGAATGCGCTGGTAAGTGCCGCAGCGGCAGATGTTCCCCGACATCGCAGCGTCGATGTCGGCGTCGGTGGGCTGCGGGGTCTGCGCCAGCAGCGCCGCCGCTGACATGATCTGGCCTGACTGACAGTAGCCGCACTGCGGGACGTCCAGCTCGATCCAGGCCCGCTGAACCGGGTGGCTGTTGTCGGGCGACAGACCCTCGATGGTCATGATCTTGCGCGCGCCGACGGCGCTCACTGGCGTGACGCACGAGCGGCTGGGCTGCCCGTCAAGATGCACCGTGCACGCGCCGCACACCGCCATGCCGCAGCCGAACTTCGTGCCCGTGAGGCTGAGCGTGTCGCGCAGCACCCACAACAACGGCATGTCGGGATCGACGTCGACTTCGATGTCCTTGCCGTTGATGTTGAGCCTGATCATGAAACCCCTTGGGTGGCGCCCCGCCTACTATACGGCGGCCCGCAAGTTGCACGCACCTTCCCCCCACCCTCTACAATGCCCGGTCGCAACCGCGTGCCAAAGCCACTACCTTGACCCAGATCCCATCCAGGGCCGCCCCCGCGGCGCCGATCAGCACCGAAGTCGTCATCATTGGCGCCGGACCGTGCGGCTTGTTCCAGGTGTTTGAGCTCGGGCTGCTCGGCATCGGCGCGCAGCTCGTGGATTCCCTGCAGCATCCGGGCGGGCAGTGCGCGGAGCTCTATCCGGACAAGCCCATCTACGACATTCCGGCGCTGCCCGTATGCGGCGCCCAGGAGCT
>CATPBM010000007.1 GCA_955652625.1 uncultured Steroidobacteraceae bacterium | reverse complement strand
TCCTTCGCACTGGGCGTCTACAGCTTCACACTGCCGCGCACTCCGCCCCTGCCCAAGCCTGCGGACCAGGCCGGCCTCGCGAGCCTGCTGGGTCTTGATGCACTGGCTTTACTGCGGAAAAAAAACTTCGTCGTGTTTTTCGTGGCGTCGATCCTGATCTGTATTCCCCTGGCGTTCTATTACCAGAACGCAAATCAGTTTCTGACTGAGATCCAGGTCAGCAATGCCACCGGCAAGCAGACCATCGGTCAGATGTCGGAAGTGCTGTTCATGTTTTTGATCCCGGTGTTCCTCAATTCCTTCGGCATGAAAACTACCCTGCTGCTGGGCATGCTCGCCTGGGTCTGCCGGTACGTGTTGTTTTCGTTCGGCAACGCGCACGAGCTTGCCTTCCTGCTGATCATCGGCATTGCGCTGCACGGGGTGTGCTATGACTTCTTTTTTGTCTCCGGGCAGATTTACACCGACTCCAAGGCCGGTGTACGGCACAAAGCCGCAGCGCAGGGCCTGATCACTCTGGCGACGTACGGCGTCGGCATGCTCATCGGGTTCTGGGCCGCCGGCGTCATTGCCGACCTGTACTTTGCTGGCGGCGCGCATGACTGGCACCTGATCTGGCTATACCCGGCGGCCTTTGCGGCTGTGGTGTTTACGCTGTTCGCCGCGACCTTTCGCAATGAGACGGTCGCCTACCCCGGGGGCACGCCACCTTGATGGAACGCGCAAGTGCGCCTGTGCCGCCGTCACCGGGCGCAGAGTTCAGGCCGAGAGTGATGAAGCTCAGCATATTGACGGCGGCGTTGCAGGAATTGACTCCCCGGGAGCGGCGGGATGCCGATCCGGATGTGGCGATCGAGGAATGGCTGGAGTTTGCCAGGCAGATCGGTTCCCCGAACATTGAGCTCTCCGCGGCCTTGCACCCGACGCAAAGCGATGTGCCGTCCGCGGCACTTCTTGATCCCGTCGCCAACACCCTGGATTTGCGCCAGCCCTTCAATGACGAACGCGCCGCGCGCGTCCGCGGGGCAATGCAAGCCACGCGTGTAGGCCTGTCGGATCTCGCCTACTTCGACAACATGCTGGCCGCGGATGAATCAGTGCGCAGCAAGAAGCACGAGCTGATGCTGCGTGTCTTCGACGCCGCGGTCCTGCTCGGGACCGATGCCGTGACGGGCTTCGTAGGCCGTAACTTCCGGTTGGGCATGGACGCCAACCTGGCGATGTTCGAAGAGGTGTTCGTACCGCTGCTCAGGCAGGCCAAGGCCCGCGGGCTGACGTTTCGCGTCGAGCAGTGCCCCATGCCAGGGTGGACGATCACCGATACGTGGCACAACAACATTGCCTATGCTCCCGGTCCCTGGATCGCATTGCACCGCATCTGTGAGCGGCACGGCGTCGGCGATCAGTTCCGCATTCACTACGATCCCTCGCATGCAATCTTGATGGGGCAGGACTCGCGCTCGGTGTTTCAGTACCTGAAGGACACGGGCTATAACTTTCTGATCGGCGGCTTTCACGTCAAAGGCCAGGTCATCGATTCGCGGGGTATCGCGGCATGGGGCTATGGCGGCCAGACGATGCAGCGCGGGGACTGGCACGCAGACACCCCGAGCATCGATCCGGTTGAGCAGCAAAATGCCTGGAAGAAGCAGACGGTCTTCTGCGAGCACGAACTGCCTGGCACGGCGCGCCACGATCCGCTCGCGTATCTGCAGAATCGATCGGTAGACTGGCTGGACCACCAGCTCGCCGCACGCGAGCTGCTCAGCATTGAGCCGGAGAAGACTTTCCTGGTCGTGGAGCACGAATATCCCAAGGCTCGGGTGCAGGACAAGGCACGGCTGGCACCGATCCTGGCTGGGTCCCTCGCCTTTACCCGGGCGATCGACGAGGCCGCGGCCGCGATGTACGCCCTGCAGCATGAAGTGCTCGCCGGCCAGGGGATACCCGCGCAGGGCGTCGGCCGCGAACCCTATCGGTCCTGAGACGAGCGCTACCGGCACCATGCCCTTCGTGACGGCTAAATCGCAGCGGCGCGCCTACGATGTCATCGTGGTCGGCTCCGGCGCGGCCGGCGGCCAGTCCGCCTATGCGCTGTGCATGGAGGGTGCGAAGGTACTGATGCTCGAGGCCGGGCGCAGATATTCCCCCGCAACCGAGACGCCCATGTTCCAGACGCCGGACCTGGCGCCGCTCGGGGCGGTCTCTACGCCACACAAGCCCTTTGGCTTCTACGATGCGACGGTGGATGGCGGCTGGGAGGTTCCCGGCGAGCCTTACGTGCGGGCGAGCGAGGAAGATGCCGGTCGCTTCGAATGGTGGCGTGCGCGCATGCTGGGTGGCCGCACCAATCACTGGGGCAGAATTGCGCTGCGCAACGGTCCCTACGACTTCAAGCCGTACACTCGCGACGGGCTGGGGTTCGATTGGCCTATCGCGTACGAGGACGTCGCGCCGTATTACGACAGGGTTGAGTTGCTGATTGGCGTATACGGCAGCAACGAGGGACTGGAGAACACGCCGGATTCCTCGCCGGGGTGCCTGCTGCCGCCGCCCAAACCCCTGGTCAGTGACCTGCTGATGGCACAGCGGGCGAAGCGCCTCGGCATACCGGCGATACCGAGCCACAAAGCGGTCCTTACCCAGCCACTCGATTTCAGAGGTTCCCCGGCACGCCTGCATCCGGGTAATGTCACGGCGCAAAGGCTGCTCGCCGAGGACATGCGCGCCCGTGCGGCGTGTCTGTGGGCGACACCGTGCGGACGCGGCTGCGCCATCCGCGCCAACTATCAATCGACCACGGTACATTTGCCGCCGGCGCTGGCAAGCGGCAACCTCGATATCACGACCGACGCGATGGTGTACGAAG
>CATPBM010000006.1 GCA_955652625.1 uncultured Steroidobacteraceae bacterium | reverse complement strand
CCCCGGCTCTCCTGCAGGCACTTCTCGAGCTCGGCCATGTCACTGTTGGCGTAGCGCAGGCGCTGCGCCTTGCACAGGCGAATGCCGTCGATGATGCTCGCGTGGTTGAGCGCGTCCGAGATCACCGCGTCGCGCTCATCGAGCAGCGTCTCGAACAGGCCGCCGTTGGCGTCGAAGCACGAGGAGTACAGGATCACGTCCTCGGTGCCGAGGAAACGCGCCAGGCGCTCCTCGAGCACCTTGTGGCTCTGCTGCGTACCGCAGATGAAGCGCACCGAGGCCATCCCGTAGCCATACTCATCGAGCGCGCGCTGCGCCGCCGCGCGCACCTCCGGGTGGTTGGCGAGGCCCAGGTAGTTGTTGGCGCAGAGGTTAATGACGTCCCGGTCGCCGGCGCGCACCACGGCGCCCTGGGGGCCCATGAGCACGCGCTCAGCCTTGTACAGCCCCTGCTCGCGCAGGCCCGCGAGCTCGCCGCGCAGGCGTTCGATGACAGCCTGATTCATGACTTGCAATTATACTTGAGGTCCATGTCCGAGCCCGCCGCCAGTACTCATCCGGGGGTCGCACGCCTGGATCGGTGGTTGTTCGCCGTGCGCCTGTTCAGGTCGCGCACGCTCGCCGCGCAGGCGGTCACTGGCGGCCGGGTGCACGTCAACGGCGAGCGTGTCAGAGCCTCTCACGAGGCACGCGCCGGGGACCGGGTGAGTTTCGTTCGTGACACGGTGCAGTTCGAATGCGCCGTGCTGAGCGTGCCGCAGCGGCGCGGTCCCGCCTCCGAGGTCGCGCGCTGCTATGAGGAAACACCCGCGAGCGCCGCGCGCCGCGTCGAGTTCGCCGCCCGCATGAAGCTCGCCGTTGCCCTGACGCCCCGGCCCCGGGAGCGCCCCGGCAAGCATGAGCGGGCGCGGCTGCGCCGCCTGCGGGGTCGCTTTTGAGTCCCCCGGGGTCGCCGCAAAGCATGTCGGCAGCCGCCGGACGTTGCAGACTCAGCCGGTCGCCCCCACCCAGAGTGCAGGCGGCGGTCATCCGTTGCGGCGACGGATCCGCCAGAGGTCTGCTTTCATGACCCTCAGCGTTTTTGACATCTTCAAGATCGGCATCGGTCCCTCGAGCTCACACACCATGGGCCCGATGCGGGCCGCGCGCGAGTTCGCCGCCGGCCTTGCGCGCGACGGATTGCTCGGCGAGACCACCGAGGTCGCGGTGCGCCTGTACGGCTCGCTCGCCTTCACCGGCGTAGGCCATGGCACCGATCGCGCGATCCTCGCCGGCCTCGAGGGCGCGCTACCGGAGAGCGTCGATCCCGACAGCATCGAGCCCACGCTGCAGCGCATCCGCAGCAGCGGACGCCTGCGCCTGCTCGGTGAGCACGAGATCGCCTTCGATGAGCCGATGCAGCTCCTGTTCATGCATCACGAGCGCCTGCCGGGGCATTCCAACGGCATGCGTTTTACTGCGCTCGGGGCAGGCCAGCGCGTGCTGCGCGAGGAGGACTACTACTCCATTGGCGGCGGTTTCGTCGTTCGCGGCAATGAGACCGAGGCGCCCGAGGCGCACCAACATGCGCCGCCACCGTACCCGTTCACCTCCGGTGACGAGCTCCTCGCCCTGTGCCGCGCGCACGGGCTCGAGATGTACGAGCTGATGCTCGCCAACGAGCGCACCTGGGCACCGGAGGCGCAGGTGCGCGCCCGGCTGCTGCACATCTGGCAGGTGATGCAGGCGTGTGTGGAACGGGGCTTCCGTCAGACGGGACTGCTGCCGGGGGTGCTCAAGGTGCGCCGCCGCGCGCCGCGGCTGTACCGCGTGCTGACCGAGAGCGGCACGGCGCAGCCGCTCGATGTCATGGACTGGCTCAACGCCTATGCGCTCGCGGTGAATGAGGAGAACGCGGCGGGCGGCCGGGTCGTCACCGCCCCCACCAACGGCGCCGCGGGCATCGTGCCGGCGGTGCTGCATTTCTACCGCCGCTTCGAGCCGGGCGCGAACGATGAGGGGATCATCCGTTTCCTGCTGGTGGCGGCGGCGATGGGCATGCTCTACAAGCGCAACGCGTCGATCTCCGGTGCGGAAATGGGCTGCCAGGGAGAGGTGGGCGTCGCCTGTTCGATGGCCGCCGCCGGTCTGGTCGCGGCGCTGCAGGGAACCAGCGAGCAGATCGAGAACGCCGCCGAGATCGGCATGGAGCACAACCTGGGTCTCACCTGCGATCCGGTCGCGGGACTGGTGCAGATTCCGTGCATTGAGAGAAACGCCATGGGTTCGGTCAAGGCGGTGAACGCCGCGCGCCTGGCAATGCGCGGCGACGGCTCGCACAAGGTGTCGCTCGACCAGGTGATCGCCACCATGCGCCAGACCGGCGCCGACATGTCCACCATCTACAAGGAAACCTCGCAGGGCGGACTTGCGGTGAACGTGCCGGAGTGTTGAGCCGCGCAGGCAGCTCAGCCGAACAGGCCGAACAGCCGCTTCGCGGGTGTCTCGCGCTGCACGTCCGTGACCGCGGCGACGCCAATCGCGGTCCAGTGCGTCGTGTCGAAGGCAATCGAGCACACCGCGGCAGTGGCCAGCCCCCCGGCGCTGCCGTGCGGCACGAGCAGCTGCACCAACTCCGACACCCCGGGGTTGTGAGCCACGAGGAGCAGGTGCGCGACGCGCGGACCGGTCCCCTGTACGACCTTCAGCAGGTCTGTGGCGCTCGCCAGGTAGAGCGCTTCTTCGCGCACTACGCGGCGCGCCGGAAGCGACAGCTCCCGCGCCACGATGTCGGCGGTCTGCTGCGCGCGCCGTGCCGGGCTCACCAGCAACAGATCCGGCACGAGTTCCAGTTCCAGCAGCCGCCGCGCCATCGCCTCGGCGGCCGCGCAGCCGCGCCGGTTCAGGGGGCGCTCCAGGTCGGAAACGTCGGCATCCTTCCAGCGCGCATCCGCGTGCCGCATGAGGGTGAGCCGCTTCATGCGTCAGGGGTCTGCAGCAGGATGCGGCCGTCCTGCTCGCGCACCGGGTAGGTGCGCAGCGGCTCGTAGGCGGGCGGGGTCAACGCCTCCCCGGTGCGCAGGCAGAAATGCGCGCCGTGCCGCGGGCAGATGATCTGGCAATCTTGCACCTGCGCTTCGCCCAGGGTTTCGCCGTCGTGTGTGCAACGGTCTTCTACTGCGTACAGCTCCGCGCCGCAGCGTACGACAACCACCGCGACGCCGTCGACCTCGATCGAGAGGGGCGCGGTTTCGCTGACGGCGTCTGCGGCGCCAACCTCGATCCAGTGGGAGTTCATGATCGCGTGCGGCCGTGCTTCAAAACATACCGGTCTGCAGCCGCGCCGCCTCGGACATCATGCTCTGGTTCCACGGCGGGTCGAACGTGAGCTCCACGCGCGCTTCGCGCACCGTCGGGATGCACCCGATCTTCTCGCGTACGTCGTCCACCAGGATATCGCCCATGCCGCACCCCGGGGCGGTGAGCGTGATTTTCACTTCCACGGTCCGCGTGCCGTCCTCGTTGGCCGTCACGTCACATGCGTAGACCAGCCCCAAGTCCACGATGTTTATCGGGATCTCGGGGTCATAGCAGGTGCGCATCTGCTCCCAGGCGAGCTTCTTCACGTCCTCTTCACCCGCATTCGGCGGCAGCTCCGGGGGCTTGACGGCTTCCTGGCCGATGGCATCGGCGTCCTCGCCGGCGATGCGGAACAGATTGCCCTCCAGGTACACGGTGAAGCTGCCGCCGAGGGCCTGGGTGATGTAGCCGGCCTGGCCGGGTTTTAGCTTCACTTCCTGGCCCGCCGGGACAATGACCGCACGCACCTCGCGGTTCACGACGAAGGGTTCGTTCTCGTGTCTGCGCATCGCGGTAAAGGCTATTCCGTCGAGATGGTGGCCGCGCCATGCCCGAGCGCGGCGTTGAGCGTGTGCCAGCAGAGGCTCGCGCACTTTACGCGCACCGGGAACTCACGCACCCCGGAGAGGGCGGCGAGCTTGCCAAGCGTTGCGTCCGGGGCGGCGTCATGGTGCGTGAGGAGCGCGTGCACCTTGCCGAACAGTTCCTGGATCGCCGCACGGTCCTTGCCCTTGACCGCCTCCGTCATGAGCGAGGCTGAGGCCGTGGATATGGCGCAGCCCTTGCCCTCGAAGCGGATATCCTCCACGCGCTCGCCGTTCATGCGCACCGAGAGCCTCAGGCGGTCGCCGCACAGCGGGTTGTGGCCCTCGGCCTCACCATCGGCCGCTTCGATGCGGCCGAAGTTGCGCGGATGGCGGTTGTGATCGAGGATCACATCGCGGTACAGATCCTTCAGATCCATCAGCTGAATACTCCGCGCGCCTTGTGCAACGCCGCGACCAGGCTCGCCACGTCGCCCTCGGTGTTGTAACAGCCGAACGAGGCGCGCGCCGTCGCCGGCAAGCCGAAGAAGGTCATCACCGGCATGGCACAATGATGACCGGTACGCACGGCGACGCCTTCGGCGTCGAGGATTGTGCCCAGATCATGCGGATGCACCCCTTTCATGGTGAAGGAGAGCACGGAGGCCTTGTGGGCGGCGGTGCCGATGATCTCGACGTCCGGCAGGCGCGCCAGTTCCGCGGTGGCGAGCCCGAGCAGGTGCTGCTCGTGCTCGGCGATGGCCGTAAGCCCCAGGCTCTCGACGTAGTCCATGGCGGCCGCGAGTCCGACGGCGCCTGACATATTGGGTGTGCCGGCTTCGAACTTCCACGGCAGCTCGTTGTAGGTCGTCTTCTCGAAAGACACCGTGAGGATCATGTCGCCGCCGCCCTGCCACGGCGGCATGCTCGCGAGCAGCTCCTCGCGCCCGTACAGCACCCCGATGCCGGTGGGCCCGTAGAGCTTGTGGCTGGAGAAGGTGTAGAAGTCGGCGCCCAGCGCACGCACGTCGACGTGCGCGTGGGGCACTGCCTGCGCGCCGTCCACGAGCACCACCGCGCCGTGCGCGTGCGCGGCCTCGATGATGCGCTTCAACGGCAGCACGGTGCCCAGCGCGTTCGACACGTGCGCCACCGCGACCAGCCGGGTGCGCGGACCCAGCAGCTTCAGGAACTCCTCGAGCTCTAGCTCGCCGCGGCGGTTGATCGGCGCCACTCGCAGACTGCAGCCGCTCGCCTCGCACACCATCTGCCAGGGAACGATGTTCGCATGGTGCTCGAGCGCGGTGATGAGGATCTCGTCCCCCGCCTTGAAGCGCGGGCGCGCATAGGCCTGGGCGACGAGGTTGATGCCCTCGGTCGTGCCGCGCACGAAGATGATCTCGCGCGTCGAGCGGGCGTTGATGAAGCGCCGCACGCGCTCGCGCGCGCCCTCATAGGCGGCGGTGGCCGCCTGGCTCAGGGCGTGCACGCCGCGATGCACGTTGGCGTGCGAATGCGTCTCGTACTCCTCGACGGCGCGCAGCACCTGCAGCGGGCGCTGCGCGGAGGCCGCGCTGTCCAGGTACACGAGCGGGTGACCGTTCACCGTGGTGGCGAGGATCGGGAAATCGGCGCGCACGCGCTGCGCATCGAGCGGGGCGGGGCGCACGGGGGACACATTAGCCGCCATTACAGTAGCTCCTGGAGCGCACCGTCCTGCAGATGATCCGCGACGCGCTCCTCGATCTGCCGGCGCAGGCCGGGCACTTCGATCTTCGCGATCACATCCTCGAGGAACGCCCATTTCAGCAGACGTTGCGCCACTGCGCGCTCGAGGCCGCGCGACAAGAGGTAGAACAGCATGTCCTCGTCGAGTTTCCCGGCGGTCGCGCCGTGGCTGCAGCGCACGTCGTCGGTGTAGATCTCGAGCTGCGGGCGCACGTCGATTTCCGCTTCCGGGCCTGCGAGCAGTCCCCGCAGCTCGAGAT
>CATPBM010000005.1 GCA_955652625.1 uncultured Steroidobacteraceae bacterium | reverse complement strand
GTACAGAACCTGCTCGACCTGCGCAACGCCGCACTGCGGCTCGAGCAGCTCGAACGCGGCCGCGCGGCACGCCTTTCGGACCTGAAGGCGCTCTCGGACTAGAGCCGGCGGTCGCGGCGCGGCGCATCTGCCGCGCGCGTCAGGGCCGTCCGCCCAGGAGGCGTGCCGGCAGGAAGATCACCGCCTTGAGGAACGCAAACACCCCCTCGACGGTGAGTCCCACCAGCCTGAAGGGCAACATCAAGAGCCACACGAGCGGGTACAACACCAGCGCCAGCAGCGCCAGCGGCCAGCAGAAAACCAGCAGCAACAGCCACAGAAGAAACCCGATCATTGACGATCCTTTCCCCGCACGCCTAGAGTCCGCTGCCACTGATTGTATGTCCTCGCCCGCCCTGAGGAACCTGAGCGTTGACCGCAAGCTTCCGAGCCCCGCCTGCGCTGCACCCCCATGACCGCGTGGCGGTCATCGCACCGGCGAGCGGCTTCGACCGCGACTCCTTCGAGGCGGGGCTCGCGCTGATCGGGGCACGCTACGACGCCGCGTATGGCCCGGGAGTCTTCGAGCGGCACCGCTATCTTGCCGGTGATGACGCGCGGCGCCTGAGTGAGCTGACCGCGGCGCTTGCCGACCCCGGGGTTCGGGCGGTGTTCTGCGCCCGCGGGGGTTATGGGGCGACGCGGCTCCTGGGACGCCTCGGCGCAGGCGGGCTGCCAGGCCCGGCGAAGCCACTCATCGGGTTTTCCGACATCACGGCGCTGCATCTGTGGCTGCAGGCGCACGGACGCGTCAGCATCCACGGGCCCGTTCTCACCCAGCTCGGCCGCCTGGCGCAGACGACCTCGCAGCGGCTGTTCGATCTGCTCGAATCCACCGCCCCCGCCCCACCCCTGCGCGGCACGGAAGCGTACGCGGGCGGCGTCGCCGAGGGGCCGCTGCTCGGGGGCAACCTCTCGGTCCTCACCCGCATGCTCGGCACGCCCTTCATGCCGGCGCTGCAGGACGCGGTGCTGCTGCTCGAGGACCAGGGCGAACGTCCTTACCGGCTCGATCGCATGTGGACACACCTGCAGCTGGCCGGGGTATTCGCGCAGGTGCGCGGCATCGCGCTCGGCACGTTCAGCAGGTGCGAGGAGCCCGACGCGCAATACACGAGTAGGGATGTGCTGCGCGAGCTCGCGCAGGCCACTGGCCTGCCCTGCGCAGCCGGCTTCCCCATCGGGCACGGGGAGGTCAACGAGCCGGTGCCGCTCGGGGTGCGCGTGAGATTCGACGCCGACGCCGCAAGCCTTACGTTCCTGGAGCCGGCAGTCCGCGCAGACTGAGGGGAGCTAGAACAGCGCCCCGCCCTCGCCCAGCATCGCCTTCCTGACCATCGGAATCGGCGGCCCGCCATAGGACAGGAACTTGTCGTGGAAGTCACGCCAGTACTGCCTGGGGTCAGCGCCCGCGGCCGCGCCGGCCTGCCTGGCCACCCAGTCGTTACGCATCCTGCGGATCATGAGCTTGCCCAGGGTGTAGTTGAGGTACTGCGGGTCGTAGGTGCCGCGCGCCGCCTGCTGTCGTGCATCGCCCGGATCGGCGTAGGCGCGCTCGAGGAACAGGCGCTGCGACTGCGCCACCGTCATCGCCTGGGTGTGCAGGCCGAGGGCGGACAGGAAGCGCACATTGCGCAACAGCGCGTTGGTGAGCTGGCCGATGTGCTGCTCCGGATCGCCGTTGCCGAGATTCTCCTCCCACATCATCTCCTCGCAGTAGTGCGCCCACCCTTCCGCATAGGCGTAGCCGACCCACAGGGCCGCGATCTTGGAGGGGTTGCGGTTCGAATGCAGGAACTGCAGGAAGTGACCCGGCCACACCTCGTGCACGCTGGTGTACAGCAGATCCGCCTTGCCCGGGATGTACTCGGCGCGCTCCTTTGGGGTCCAGGACGGATCGGGGGGGGCAATGTTGTACGCGTACGCCACGCCTTTCTCGTAAGGTCCGGGAATGTTGATGTAGGCGAAGTTCGCGCGGTTGTAGGGAGGAGCCTCCACCACCTGCGCCTGCTCGTCGCTTGGAACGCTGACGACGTGCTTCGCGATGACGAACGCGCGCAGCTCGGTCAGCTGGCTGCGCGCGCCGTCGAGGGCGCCGCCCCCGGGCTTGTCGGCCTGCATTTTCGTAACGCACGCCCGCAACGTGCCGCGCGGCAGGTACTGCGCGCAGGCGTCCTTCAGCGCCTGGGTGTTGCGCTCCAGATCTGCGCGCCCCACCTCGAGCAGCTGCGCAAGCGGCACCTCGACCCGTTCGGTCGTCTTCAGCATTTCCTGAAACAGCGGCTCGCCGAGGGCGAAGTCGTGCGTGGCATGCTTGCGCTGGCCCTGCAGCCAGGCCTTCAGGGCATCCATCGCTGCGGCCGCGGCCGCGTCGGCAGCGGCGAGATCTTCCTGGGCGGAGGGATCCTGAACGGCTGCGAACATCTTCGGGACGTCGCGGCGGAAGAAATCCGCGAAGCCCCCGAAACCGTCGATAGCGCGCTGCACGAAGCTCGCGGGGAGCGGGGTATGCAGGTTGGCGCGAATGTCGGCCGCGATTTTCGGGATGGCCCGGGCGTAGCCGATGTAGCCCTGCATGCGCTTGGGCAGGGGCGCGTAGTCGCGGTTCAGGTAGACATCCGGATCCAGCCGCTCGATGTACCAGGCGGGATTGGTAAACGGGGAGCGGGCCCGGTCCAGCCAGAAGAGATCCGCATCGATCACCGTGAGCAGGTAGTCGCGCTCGAAGCGCTCACCCGCGGTGAGGCCGGCCGGGTCGAACGCCTGCGCCTCGGTGCGCAGCTTCTGCATGCGGGCCACCTCGGCCGCGATGCCAGCGGCGCTCCAGTCCGCCATCTGGCCATCAAATTCGTGGCGTCCCGCCTGCACGGCAAAGAACGGATTGGCCTTGAAGTAGTCCTCGATGAAGCGCGCAGCGAATTCCGGCCAGGCATCGTGCGGCGCGGCCTGCGCCTGCGGTATGGCGGGGGGCGGCGCCGAAGCGGGCGGGCCGCGGCAACCGGCAACTGCGATGATCAGCGCCGCAAGCGCGGCGCGCACGGGCGCGCGCTCATACCCCATCGTGCCTTCTCCCCCTTTTATGTTCAGTCCAGGCGCCGGACCTGCAGCGCCACAAGTGCACCGCCCGCATCGCGTTCGATCACGAACTCGATCGGGCGACAGCAGACCTGGCAATCTTCCACGTACGCGGGCTCGTCGGCGGTCAGGTCGACGCGGGTTTCCAACCGCTCGCCGCAATACGGGCAGCGCACCGCCACGAACTCCTCGGGCGCTAGGCGCGCGCCAGCCGCCGGCTCCCATACGGGCTCCAGCCCATAGAGCCGATCGATGTGGTCCTCATCGAGGCGGGTGATGCGCCGCCGGAGGCGCTCGAGCCCGGGGGTCTTCGGTCGTTTCATCGTTGCGCAGAAGCGTAGCGAACTGCGATGCTGCATCCGGAACTTCGGTGATTCGAGGATACGCCAATATGCCGATCGTCCGTGCCGCAGTGGTCCTCGTGTGCGCCGCGACCGCGGCCGCGCTGAGCGCGTGCGCCACGCGAGTCTCCACCGACGCACCGGCGGGGGTGACTCTGGAGGGCTCATGGAAGCTCGATCACGCGGCCAGCGACGACCCGGAGAAGATTCTCGCCAAGATGCGCACGGAGGCCTTCAGGCTCCTGGGCCGGCGCACCGTGGTTCCCGAGCCGCGTCCCGGCGGCAGGGGCGCCCGAGGAGGCGGTCATGCCACCCAGGAGGCGGCGGGGGACGAGGAGTTCGCGCCGGATGCCCACGGGCATCGGCCCGACCCGCTGCGACGCTCGCCCATGGCACACGTCATCATGACGACCGTGGCGCGCGGGGATTTCCTCACGGTGCGCCAGAAACCCGGCCAGATCGTGCTCGACTACGGCATCTCGCAGCGCACTTTCACGCCCGGACTGCGCAGCGTCGTGTCCGCCGAGGGCGGCGTCGGGGATCAGACCTCAGGCTGGAAGGGCCGTGAGTACCTCATCGAGCTTCGCGCGCAGATGGGACCGGATGTCACCGAGCGCTACGGCCTGTCCCGGGACGGCAAGCACCTCATCGAGAAGCTGCACATCGGCTCCGCCGAGCTCCCGGCGGTCGAGTTGACGCGCGTGTACAACCTGACCACCGAAGCGGCGCCGCGGCAGTTCCCCGTTACTGACTGACACGACCGCATGCGGACCGTTTGCGCCCTGGCGACGTGCGTGATGCTCACCGCAGCCGCCATGCCCGCGCCTGCGCAACAGCCGGCCGCTGCGAACGCCGCCGTTGGCCCTGCCGCGCCCATCCAGGAGGTGGTGATCGAGGGACAGCACGAGGGCCCGCGCCTGTGGACCGTGCGCAAGGCCGGTCACACGCTGTGGATCCTCGGCACGATCTCGCCGCTGCCGAAGAAGTTGGTATGGCAGCCCGCCGCGGTGCAGGAGGTGCTGCGCCAGAGCCAGGAGGTGGTGCCCGCGTGGCCCTC
>CATPBM010000004.1 GCA_955652625.1 uncultured Steroidobacteraceae bacterium | reverse complement strand
GTCTGCGGTCATCGCGCGGCGCCTCCACGCGTTCCCCTTGAGTAGCTGCGTTCGCAGAGACACATAGGCCGGAGTCGGGCAGATGAACTGTTTGTCGCTCACGCGAATGGGTAGCCTCTTGCTCTTGATCGCCGGGCTTACGGCATCGCCGAGTGCGCCGGGCGACGCGCTGTCGGCGGTGCAGGTGCTCCGCGAGGGCGGATGCGGCGGCATTGTGCCGGCCGTCAGGCCGCTGCGGCACAACGCGGTGTTGGACCGAACCGCGCAACAGTGGGCTGCGGGTATGGCGTTGTCGGCGGCGGCTGCACGTAGCGGCTACGGCACAAAATCCTCCACGATGGGCGTGCACGTCAGCGGGCCGGACGCCTCACTGCTCGAATTGCTCAGGCGATCGGAATGTCGCACCGTCACAAGCCAGGCGCTGCGCGAAATGGGGTTCTATCGCCGTGGCCAGAATTTCTGGCTGGTGCTGGCCTCTGACTACATGACGCCCGCTGCCTCTGGGGCAACGGCGCACTGGCCGGTATTGTCGACGCGCGCGCTGCATCTCGTTAACGAGGTGCGCGCCCGCGGGACTCGTTGTGGCGGAAGATCGTTCGCACCGGCGCGGCCGATGACGTTGTCCGCTACCCTGGCCGGGGTTGCCTTCGGACACGCAACCGACATGGCCGTGCACAACTACTTCGAGCACGAGGATCTGGCAGGACAGTCGCCGGCGGATCGCGTCCGTGCCGTTGGATACAAAGAGAAGCTGGTGGGCGAGAACATTGCCTACGGCCCTAAATCCGTGGAGGAAGTCGTGCAGGGCTGGCTCGACAGTCCCGGGCACTGCGAAAACATCATGGACGCGAGGTTCGGGGAGATGGGTATCGCGTTTGCAGCCGGGCGCACCACGCGACGTGGGCTCTATTGGGTTCAGCTGCTGGCTGCCCCCCGCGTATAGTCAGATCGAATACGATGTAGTCTGCGTTGTTCGCTGCGGAGGTAATTATGCGGTTCGTCACCACAGCCCGAGGCGTTCCCGGACGGCTCGTCATCGCCGCGGCCGTAACCCTGGTGGTGTGCATGCCGGCGTGGGCGGACACGCAGGAGCAGGCTGCCGCGAGCGTTCCCGCGGTCTGGACCCCGAAGGAGCTGCGCTTTACCTTCATGGGATTTACCTCCCGTTACTCATGTGACGGGTTACGCGACAAGATCAGGACCGTCCTCGCCAAGCTCGGCGCGCGCAAGGACATGGAGGTGCGTGAATCGGCGTGCCCAGACCTGGGACGCCCGACGCAATTTCCGGGCGTGACCATCAAGATCAACGCGCTTCAGCCCGCGAGCGGGCAGGGGGGCGCCGCTGAGGCCCAGACTGTGCCGGCACACTGGCGGGCGGTGGATCTGGCAACGGACCGCGATCTGGTGAGTGCGGCCGGGGACTGCGAGCTCGTGGAGCAGGTCAAGCAGAGCATCCTGCCGATGTTCACCACCCGCAACCTCGAGTACCACTCGACATGTGTGCCCAATCAGCTCTCGATCGGAGGCACGACGCTCAAGGCTGAAGTGCTGGTCGCCGATCAGTCGGCCGGCAAGACCGCTGAAGCCAGGTGAGTCACTAGGGATCGAACCCGAACGAGGTTCGCCGTCAGGGCGCGGAGGCTACTAAAAAAGCCCTGTGCGGCTACACTTCCTCGGCCGCGGACTTGGGGGAAAGTGGGTGAGCCTCATGACGTCTCCAGCGCGTCTCCCGCCGGGGCCGGCGAGAGTCCCTGCCGCACTGGTGGCGCTGCTGTCGACGGCGCTGCTCATCAACTACGTCGACCGGGGCAGCATTTCCACCGCCGCGCCGCTCCTGGAGAAGGAGCTGAACCTCTCGCCCACTCAGACATTCCTCATGTTGTCGGCCTTCTTCTGGGCCTACGTGCCCTCCCAGCCGCTCATGGGCTGGCTCGCGGATCGGGTGGGTGCGGCGCGCGTGCTGAGCGCGGGCTTCGCGCTGTGGTCGGTGGCGACGTTTCTCGCCGGGGTGTCGGCGGGAGTCGTGGGACTGGTTGCGCTGCGCCTGTTGATGGGGGTCGGGGAGTCGGTGTTCTATCCGAGCGCGCTTGCGCTCCTGGCGCAGCGTGTCGAGGACCGACACCGCGCGCGCGCCACGGCGGTCATGCAGTTTGGCGCCGTCGTCGGCCCGGCGCTGGGCACGCTCGTCGGCGGGCTGGTCATGGTGCATTACGGCTGGCGGGCCATGTTCATGGGCCTGGGATGCGCCTCGCTCCTGTGGCTCGTACCGTGGTCCGGTCAGCTTCGCGCCGCACCGCCCAGGGCGCTTGCCCGCGGCGGGGTCGACGGTCCGTCGTTCGCGACGATCCTCCGGCAGCGGGCGCTGTGGGGCACGATGCTCGGAAACTTCTGTTCGAACTACGGCTTCTACTTCGTGTTCACCGCGTTGCCGCTATACCTGGTCCACGAGCGTGGCCTGTCACTGTTGTCCATGACGCACGTCACCTTCGCTTTCTACATGGTGGATGCGGCGAGTGTTCTCGCGACCGGCTGGCTGCTTGATGCGTGGATACGCCGCGGTGCAAGCCCCAGCCGCGCCTACAAGACGGCGCTTGTACTGAGTGCCGCGGGGGTGGGCACGTGTCTGATCGCCGCGAGCGGCGCCAGTGCGCCGGCGGGCGCGATGCTGCTGCTCGTCACCGGGCTGGCGGATGGCCTCAACAGCCCCTCGGTCTGTGCCCTCACGCAACGCTTCGCGGGCCCGCTGGCGACCGGGCGGTGGATGGGCGTGCAGAACGCGTTCAGCAACACCGCGGGCATCCTCGCCCCGATCGTGACGGGTTATCTCGTGCAGGCGAGCGGCCACTACACACTCGCGCTGTGGGTCGGCGGCGGGGTTGCTTTGCTTGGCCTTGTGGCGTGGGTCGTCATTGTCCCGCCCGTGGAGCCGGTCGACTGGAGCCTCGCTGGCGGCCGGGTGTGCAACGCGCCGGCGCTTCCTTAGGAACTAGGGGAAGGTGCGCGCGCGCTCCTGGTTCTTGAGGAGATCGCGTGAAGACAGGAACAGATGAGCGGTGGCCCAGAATCCCGTGGGCACGAGGCACAGCATCGCCAGCCGCAGTGAGGCGGCATTGGAGAGGTGATTTGGCGCGAACCAGTCGCTCAGGGCGCCGATCAGCGGAGGCGCGATGACGAGATTGCCCAGATTCGCCAGAAACAGCACCGTGGCACAGAACATCGCTCGCATGCGGCACTGCGCGAGATTATTCAGCAAACCGAAGCCGGGGCCGATGTAGAAGTAGATCGAGGGGATGAAGATCCACAGCATCGCCTTCGCGACTGCCAGGTCGTGGGTGTAGTAGAGCACCCCCGAGGCCAGAGTGCCGATTGCGATTCCCCCGCCCAGCAGCCACACGATGTGACGGGCATCGGCCATGCGGCGCCGGGCCATGAGCCAGCCCGTGAGCACGGTCGCGATACCTCCGCCCCAGAGGTGCATGTTGTTGGTGAAGACAGCGGCCTCGCCGACGCTCATGTGATAGGTGCGCTGCAGAAACGTGGGTGTCCAGAACATCAGCCCCCAGCCCCACAATGCGCACAGCGCCGTGCCCATGATCACGTGCACGGCGGCGCGCTGTTCCCACAGAAAGCGCATGGTGGCGAGGAAGGAGGGGGCAGCCGCGTCGTCGCCGCTGTCGAGACATCCGCGCTTGGGCTCGCGCACCGTGACCCATACCGCGATCCCGGCCAGTACTCCCGGCACCCCGAGCGCGAAGAACACCGCACGCCATCCGTAATGGTCGGCGATCATTCCGGCGACGTTGTAGCCGACCCAGGCGCCGATCGGGGCGCCGAGTGAGAACACGGTGAGCGCCATGGCACGCCGGCCTGCAGGAAAGTAGTCGGACAGCAGCGAATTTGCGCCCGGCGTGCCGCCGGCTTCCCCTACCGTGACTCCGACACGCGCCAGGAAGAACTCGAAGGAGGTACGCGCCAACCCGCAAACGGCGGTCATCACCGACCACAGCACGAGGCACACGGCGACGATCTTGCGCCGGCTTCTCCTGTCGATGAGCCACGACAAGGGGAAACCGAGGAGGACGTAGAAGAGCCCAAATGCCGCCCCGGTGAGCCATGCGACGCCTGAGTCCGTCAGATGCAGCTCAATGCGGATCGGGTCGAGGACCGTCGACACCACGTAGCGATCCGCAATGCTCAGCGTGTAGAACACGCACATCAACATAACAAAAAAAAAAAATTCCGTCAGGGACGCTGACTGCAGCGGCTCGAGGCCGATTCCGGAGGTTTCCGAGGCGACGCTCGAGTGCACTTCGCTCATAGGGTCTTGCGGCGCATGTTCCGGGGCAGGTTACGCTAGCGGGGCGCCACTGTCTTCGAGGATGAGATCGGCCGCCTTTTCCGCGACCATCAGGGTCGCGGTATTCGTGTTGCCCGAGGTCACGTTCGGGAACACCGACGCATCGACGACCCGCAGTC
>CATPBM010000003.1 GCA_955652625.1 uncultured Steroidobacteraceae bacterium | reverse complement strand
GCACGCTGCTCGAGACCGGGACTTCTTATCAGTGCCTGCTCGATGGAACCACCGCCCTGGGCCAGTTCGTGCCCAACGGGGGCGCAGGTGCGCCCCTGACACTCGACACCGCGAACGGCCACGCGTTTCGACCGTTGAATGCGCCGGCGGACCTGTTCAATCCGGCGCCCTACCAGGACCTGCAGCGGCCCGATACCCGCTACAGCGCCGGTGCGTTCGCGTCCTATCGGTTCGGGACCGCCGCGACGTTGTACACGGAAGCGCTATATACCGACGATACGACGACGGTGCGCTATGAGCCAACCGGCACGACGGCGACCAGCGCCGCTTTGAATGTCTTCGGCGTTAACTGCAACAACCCACTGCTGTCGGCGAGCCAGGTCAACGACCTTTGCACCAGCTTCGGCTTGGGACCACTGGACACGGCGCAGGTCGGCATCGGCCGGCGCAACATCGAGGGCGGACAGCGCTCCGATGAATTTCAGCACAAGTCTTACCGCCTGGTGGTCGGCTTCAAAGGCGCGATCAGCGAGCCCTGGTCCTATGACGCCAGTGTGACCTACGGCCGCGTCAACGGGCGCGAGACCCTCTCCAACGACTTTTCGCTGTCGCACCTCACCAATGCTCTGGATGTCGTGAGCGTCGCGGGTGTACCGACCTGTCAATCGGTCGTCAACGGCACCGACCCGAGCTGCGTACCGTACAACATCTACTCCGCAGGCGGCGTCACGCCCGCCGCGCTCAAATACATCACCGAAGGCGGCATGCAGTCCGGACACGCGCAACGCACGATCTTGACCGGCCAGCTCATTGGTGACCTCGACAAATACGGCGTCAGGAGTCCGCTTGCGACCTCCGGGCTGAGCGTCGCACTGGGCGCAGAATATCGCACGGAGTCGGTGAACTATCAGCCGAGCACCGCCTACAGCACTGGCGATCTGCTGGTCACGGGCACGACCCACCCGACCGTCGGCTCGTTTCACGTCGCGGAAGTGTTTACCGAGCTCAAGGTGCCGCTGGTCGAGGACAAACCGTTCGGCAAGAGTCTGGTACTGAATGCCAGCGCCCGCTACGCGCGTTACAGTCCGCAAGGGGGCGTGAATGTTTATGTTATTGTTATGGAGTGGTCGGAGTTCTACACGGTGGTTTTTGTCGGCAGCGTCAGCCGCGCGGTGCGCGCACCGAATGCCTATGAACTGTACAGCTCACAGGTGCTCGGCCAGATCACCCTCGTGGATCCGTGTGCCGGCCCGACACCCACCGCATCGCCCGCCCAGTGCGCATTCACCGGCGTGACCGCGGCGCAGTACCGCAACATCGCCCCGCAAACGGCAATCAATGTGCTGACCGGCGGCAACCCCCGGCTGAAGCCCGAGACTGCTGATACCGTCACGGTAGGTCTCGTGCTGACGCCACTTCCCAACCTGCTGTTCAGCGCCGACTGGTGGCGCATCAAGGTCAAGCAGTTCGTCGGCAACATACCCGGGGCGTTCACGATCAACACCTGTGTGAACTCCGGCGACCCATTTTACTGCAGCTTGATCCAGCGTGACGCGACCGGCTCACTCTCGACCGGCAACGGAGCGGGCGCCGGACGGGTGCTCAGCACGCGCTTCAACACGGGCTCCTACGGCAACAGCGGCGTGGACGTGGAAGGCCGCTATATCTGGGATCTCAATTCCCTGCACGCCAAGGGCGGCAGCCTGACGTTCAGCTTCACCGGCAGTGCCGCGCTGAAGAATCCGATCAACGTGACACCCGGCGTGTCGGAGACCGATTGCACCGGACTTTTCGGACCCACCTGCTCCGGTGTTGGTCCGACTTCGCCCGTGCCGCGCTGGCGCCATCGCCTGCGCACGACCTGGGAGCCGAGAGAGGGGCTGGAGGTATCGTTCAATTGGCGGCACATCGGGCGACTGGCTTCCGAATTCACCAGCAGTAACGTAAACCTGTCCAATCCGGCGAACGTGTTTCCCGTGGATTCGCATATCAGCGCATATGACTACTTCGATCTCGAGGCTGGCTTCACTCCGGCGCCGCATCTGGACCTGCGGCTTGGCGTCAACAACCTCGCCGATCGCAAACCACCGATCGTCGGTTTCACCGCCAACCCGCTCCTGGTGAACGGCAATATGGTTGCCGGCATGTACGACAACCTGGGAAGGTACCTCTTCCTGGCGCTGACCCTCAAGTACTGACATCGCCTCTTTCAACGTGACTGTGCCAACTAACTCTTTGGTGAGGACCACCGTGCAAATCCTTCGTCGCCTCGTCGCCGCCTCTGTGTCGCTGTGTGCGGCTGCCGTCGTATCTTCTGCGGCTCAGCCGCTTGCCATGACGCCGTTTGCGTCGATCCAGATACCGCAGTCAAAAGGAAAATTCGATTTCCTGCGCATCGATGCCAAGCGGCATCGCCTGCTCGCAGCGCACGAAAACGACGGCACTGCGGATTTTTTCGATCTGCGCAAGAAAGAGCTGATCACGCGCGTGAAGGTCGGGGGCGCCGTGGACACGGCGGTCGATAGCGATTCAAAGTTCTACTATGTGAGCGTCCAGGAAGCCCAGCGCGTGGCAATTGTCGACGCGACGACCCTCAAGGAAGTGAAATCCGTCAAGACTCCAGGGCCGACGGACGCGATCATCTACCAGCCCAAAAATCATATGGTCTATGTAACGCATGACGAGGGCTCGGACGTGTGGGT
>CATPBM010000002.1 GCA_955652625.1 uncultured Steroidobacteraceae bacterium | reverse complement strand
GTGCTGACGCTCGGCATTGCCACCTCGATGTTCACGTCCCTGATGGGCAGCCGCGCACTGCTCACTCTCATGTACGGCGGGCGGCGCAAGATCGCGCGCCTGTCAATCTGAGGGCGCGCCACAAGGATTTACATAGTGGAATTTTTCAGCCACCAGACCAGCTATCCGTTCATGGCCACACGCAAGGTGTGGTACGCGCTCTCGGGGGTGCTGATGGTCGTCTCGCTCGCATCGTTCTTCACCCGCGGGGTGAATCTCGCCATCGACTTCACCGGCGGGGTGAGCGCCGAGGTCAGCTTCCCGCGGGCGGTGAACGTCGATGAGGTGCGCGCCAAACTCACCGCCAGCGGGTTTCGCGAGCCGCAGGTACAGAACTTCGGCTCCTCGCGCGACATTGCCATCCGCCTGCCGCCGGATGCGCAGCAGACCGCGGCCGAGATCCGCATGCGTCTCGAGGGTGCGCTGAAGGCCATCGACCCGGGCGCGCAGGTGGCGCAGCTGGACGTCGTCGGCCCGCAGGTGGGCAACGAGCTGCGCCTAAGCGCCATCTGGGCGCTGTTCTTCACGCTGCTGGGGATATTCCTCTACATCGCCTTCCGCTTTCACACCTGGCGACTGTCGCTCGGCGCGATCTTCGCGGTGCTGCACGACCCGATCCTGGTGCTCGGCTTCTTCTCCATCACGCAGATGTCGTTCGACCTGGCAGTGGTGGCGGCAATCCTCGCCGTCATTGGCTATTCGCTCAACGATACGGTGGTGGTGTTCGACCGGATCCGCGAGCGTTTTGAGACCAACCGGCGCTCCCCTCCCGATGTGGTGCTCGACCAGTCGATCAACCAGACGCTCTCGCGCACCATCATGACCAAGGTGGTCACTTCGATCGTGGTGGTGGCGCTGCTGTTCCTCGGCGGTCCGGTGCTCAAGGGGTTCTCGGCGGCGCTGCTCATCGGCATCATCGCCGGCACCTACTCCTCCATCTACATCTCCAGCGCCATCGCTCTGGATTTCGGCCTTACTGCGGAGCACGTGTTTCCGAGCGTGAAGAAAGCCGCCCTCGATCATCTGCCGTAGCGGGGAATTCCTGCCCTGATCGCCGATCCGCATACCTGGTTGGCGTTCCTCGCGCTGTCGCTGCTCGAGATCGTTCTCGGCATCGACAACATCATTTTTATCGCCTTGCTGGTGGCACGGCTGCCACCGCGGCAGCAGCGCGCCGCCCGCCTGGGTGGCCTGGCGCTGGCGATGCTGACGCGCATCGGACTGCTCTTTTGCGTCGTGTGGCTGACGCGCCTGGTGCAGCCGTGGCTGCAGGTCGCCGGGCACAGCCTCTCCGCGCGCGACCTGATCCTGCTCGCCGGCGGCATGTTCCTGCTGGGCAAGAGCGTGCTCGAGATCCACCGGGCGCTCGAGGGGCCGGTGTCCGATGCCGGTACCGCGCAGGTGCCCGGCAGTCTGACCGCGATCATTGCGCAGATCGGGCTGATCGACATCGTATTCTCGCTCGATTCGGTGTTCACGGCGGTGGGGCTGGTGCGCGACCTGCCGATCATGGTCGCCGCCATAGTCGTGGCAATCCTGGTCATGATGTGGGTGTCGCGTTCCATCGGCGCATTCATCGCCCGCCACCCCACCATCAAGATGCTGGCGCTCACGTTTCTGCTGCTGATCGGAGTGACCCTGGTCGGCGAGGGCCTGCACTTTGAGATCCCGAAGGGCTACCTGTACTTCGCGATGGCGTTCTCAGTGGGCGTGGAGCTGATCAACATGCGGCTGCGGCGCCGGCTGGATGTGCGCCGGCGGTGAGCGAATCGCGCTTCGGCGGGGTGCTGGTCGGGACGCGCGAGCGCCCGTCGGGGGCGCGCGACAGTCAGGCCGTGTGCGGCGCGCCCGCCGCACCATTCGCGGCCTTACGCACGCAGCTGTGCTTGTAGCCGTAAGCGATGTAGACGATCCCGCCGAACACGGTCCAGATCGCGAGCCGCCACCAGGTGTCCGTACCCAGGGAAAACATCATGGCCCCGCACACCACGGCGCCCGCAATGCAGGTGAACCACGGCGCAGGCGCACGGAACGGGCGCGGCAGGTCGGGGCGGGTGTGGCGCAGCACCAGCACACCAATGCATACCGTGACGAAAGCCGCCAGGGTGCCGATCGATACCAGATGGCCGAGGAGGTTGACCGGGAACAGCCCGCCGATGAGTGCGGCCGCGAGCCCCGTTACCACTGTGCCGGTGGAGGGCGTACGAAAGCGCGGATGCACGTTTCCGAACCATGGCGGCAGCAGTCCATCGCGCGCCATGGCGAAGAAAATGCGCGCCTGCGCGATGGTCATGACCAGCATGACCGAGGTCATGCCGGCCATGGCGCCCAGTTTCACCGGTATGCCGAGCCAGTGCAGCCCGGGGTACTTGTCGAGGGCGAGCGCCACCGGAGCGGCGACGTTCAGCTCCTTGTAGCTCACCATACCGGTGAGCACTGCGGCGACGATCACATACAGGATGGTGCAGACCACGAGGCTTGCCAGGATTCCGATTGGCATGTCGCGCTGCGGGTTCTTGCTCTCCTGGGCCGCGGTCGAGATAGCGTCGAAGCCGATGTAGGCGAAGAAAATGACGCCCGAAGCGGCCATGACGCCGCTCCATCCGAAGGCTCCGAAGCGCCCTTCGTTGGGCGGCACGAACGGGTGCCAGTTGGCGGTGTTGATGTAACTCACGCCAAACAGGATGAAGAGTACGATGACCGTAACTTTGATGGTCACGATGACGGAGTTGAAGACGGCGGACTGTTTGATGCCGATGTAACAGATGGTGGCAATGACGCCCACGATCAGCATGGCAGGCACGTTGATGATGGCCCCGGTGCGCACGAGGTGCAGCGCATCCGCGCCCCTGTCGAACGGCGCGTTCGACAGCGCGGCGGGCACGTGGATGTGCACCTGTTCCAGGAAGCTGATCGCGTAACCGGACCAGCCGACCGACACGGTCGCGACCGCAAACAGATATTCCAGGATCAGGTTCCAGCCGATGAACCAGGCGACGCCCTCGCCGAGGGTTGCATACGAGTAGGAGTAGGCGCTGCCGGATACCGGGATCATGGCGGCGAACTCCGCGTAGCACAGTCCCGCGAAGGTGCAGCCGAGGCCCGCGACGATGAACGACAGCGGCAGCGCCGGGCCTGCGTTGGTGGCGGCGGCGACTCCCGTGAGCACGAAAATGCCGGTGCCGATGCTGCCGCCGATGCCGAGCAGCGTCAGCTGGGTGGCGGTGAGCGCGCGCCGCAGCTGATTACCGGTGGATTCCTGCTGGTGCAGCTCCGCAATGGACTTGGTCGCAAGAAGTTGGCTCGCCATGGAACCCCCGATTTTTCGCGAAGACTCTACACAAGCAACCTGTGGAAAGCGAGCGAGCCGCCGCGCTCAAGCGCGCCGCGGCGCGCGCCGCCGGGATCCTTCAGGACGCGCGCAACTCGGCGGGGACGTGGGGCGCGAGCAACTCCACGAGGGCCGCGTACACCTTCGGAGTTCCCGCAACGATGTGCCCCTCCTGGCGGTAGTCGGCGCCGGTCAGCGTCCCGATGCGGCCGCCGGCTTCCTGGATGAGGAGCGTGCCGGCCGCGGTGTCCCACGGGGAGAGCCCGATCTCCCAGAACGCATCGACCCGTCCGGCGGCGACATAAGCCAGGTCGAGCGCCGCGGCGCCGGGACGGCGCACGCCCGCCGCCTGCTCGGTGACCGCCCGGAGCATGCCGAGGTAGGCATCGAGGTAGCGCGTATTGGCGCGGTAGGGAAAGCCGGTGGCGATGAGCGCACCCTCGAGCGTGCGCGCCTTGCTGACACGCATGCGATGATTGTCCAGGTGCGCGCCGGCGCCGCGGCTGGCGGTGAACAGCTCCCCCCGCATGGGGTCGTACACGACCGCGTGCTCCAGGCGCCCCTTGATCTGGCAGGCGATGGACACGGCAAACACCGGGAAGCCATGCAGGAAGTTGGTCGTGCCATCGAGCGGGTCGATGATCCACAGCGTGTCGTGCTTGCCGCTCGCGCCGCTCTCCTCGGCGAGAAAGGCGTGTTGCGGGTAATGTCGGCGGATGGTGGCGATGATTTCCTGCTCGGCCGCGTGGTCGACCTCGGTGACGAAGTCGTTGCGTCCCTTGGACGTCACGGTGAGCGACTCCAGGCGGTTCAGGCTCCGTATGATGACTTCGCCGGCGCGGCGGGCGGCACGCACGGCAATGTTGAGAAGCGGCTGCACGGTCCTTAAGCTCGGCTGGCCAATCGGCGACGAAGCTGCTTAGCCTAACAGATGGATTCACCCGACATTCGCATCGTGCTGGTCGCACCATCGCATCCCGGCAACATCGGTGCCGTGGCGCGGGCCATGAAGAACATGGGCCTGACGCACCTGGTGCTGGTGAATCCGAAGCAGTTTCCACATCCGGAAGCGACCGCGCGCGCTTCCGGAGCGGACGACGTGCTTGAGCAGGCGCGCGTCGTGGGCTCGCTCTCCGAGGCGCTCGCCGGCTGCGGCCTGGTGGCGGCGAGCACCTCGCGCGAGCGCGACCAGTACTTCCGCGTCGTCGACGTGCGCGATGTGGCGGCGCGCATCGTTGCCGAGGCGCGCCGTGCCCCCGCGGCGGTCGTGTTCGGCGCGGAGCGCACCGGCCTTACCAACGAGGAGCTCGAGACGGCGCACGCCCTGATCCGCATTCCCGCCCACGCCGCCTACCCGTCGCTCAACCTCGCCATGGCCGTGCAGCTCGTGGCCTACGAGCTGTTTCGCGCGCGCAGCGGCGCGGCGTCCCCGCCCGCACCGCCCGCGGCGCCGCTCGCGACCGCGGTGGAGATGGAGCGCCTGTACGCGCACTTTGCGCAGGTGCTCGAGGAGATCGACTTCCGCGACCGCACCCAGAGCGGCACGCACCTGATGAGCCGCATTCGCCGGCTGCTGCAGCGCGCGGAGCTCGATCAGAACGAAGTCAACATCCTGCGCGGCATGCTCACCGCCGTGCAGAACCGGCGCCGCCATGCCGGGGAGGCGCAGCACGAATGAGCGCCTCATTGCTGGTGTATCTTGACTACGCCGCTACCACGCCGGTCGATCCGCAGGTGGCACAGGCGATGAGTGAGTGCCTCACCACGGGCGGCGACTTCGGCAATCCCGCATCAAGGCACGCCTTCGGTGTGGCCGCCGCTGCACGCGTGGAGCGGGCGCGGGCGCAGGTCGCCGCGCTGATCGGCGCCGACGCGGATGAGATCGTATTCACCTCCGGTGCGACCGAATCCAACAACCTAAGCATCCTCGGCGTCGCGCGCGCCGGCGCGCACCGCGGGCGCCACATCCTCACCGCGCGCACCGAGCACAAGTCGGTTCTCGACCCGTGCCGGCGCCTCGAGAAGGAAGGCTTCAGCGTCACCTACCTCACGCCCGGGCGGGACGGACGCATCGAGCCGCAGGCTCTTGCCGCCGCGCTGCGCCCCGACACGCTGCTCGTCTCGATCATGCGCGCCAACAACGAAACCGGCGTACTCGAGGACCTCAGCGCGATCAGCGCGCTGTGCCGTGAGCGCGGCGTGCCCGTGCACAGCGACTGCGCCCAGGCGGCGGGCAAGGTGCCCCTCGATGTGCACGCCCTGGGCACAGACTTCGTGTCGTTCACGGCGCATAAGCTTTATGGCCCCAAAGGGATCGGCGCGCTATACGTGCGCCGCGGCGCCAAGCGGCTGCTGCAGGCGCTGACCTACGGCGGGGGGCAGGAGCGGGCATTGCGGCCCGGGACCCTCGCGACTCACCAGATCGTCGGCTTCGGGGCGGCCTGCGAGCTCGCCGCGCGAGCGCTGCCGGAGGAGGGGCCGCGGCTCACGGGGCTGCGCGAGCGGTTATGGGCCGCGCTTGCGGTCTTGGGCGGAACGCACCTGAACGGTGAGGCAGCTCCGCGCCTGCCGGGCATACTTAATGTGTCGTTCGAGGGAGTAGAGGGTGAGAGCCTCGTAACGAGCCTGACGGGGCTCGCCGTGTCCACTGGCGCGGCCTGCAGCTCGGACTCTCCGGAGCCTTCCTACGTGCTGCGTGCCCTGGGGCGCGACACGCAGCTGGCACAAAGCTCGCTGCGCATCAGCCTGGGTCGCTATACGAGCACGGCCGACGTCGAGCTGGCCGTGAGCGCGGTGCGCGGGCAGCTCGAGCGGCTGCGCGCGCTGTCGCCGGCAGCCGCGGAGGCCGACGCAACGCAGGGTG
>CATPBM010000001.1 GCA_955652625.1 uncultured Steroidobacteraceae bacterium | reverse complement strand
GCTCTCGCCGACCGGGCGATCGCGGGCTTCAAGGTCAACGAGACGCGCCTCGCCGAGGCGCTCGAGCGCAACCCGATCCTGGTGACGGCGCTGAACCCGGTGATCGGCTACGAGAAAGGCGCGGCGATCGCCAAGAAAGCGTACGCGGAAGGGCGTCCCATCCTCGAGGTGGCGGCCCAGATGACCGACTTGCCGCGCGAGCAACTCGCGAAGCTCCTCGACCCGGCCGAGCTCACCACCGGGGGCATCAAGGGCGGCACCGGCGGCGGGGCCTGAGGGCTCAGGCGGGTTCGATGCAGGACGGCACCACGGGCCTCGGCACCGCAAACGATACGGCGCTATCACGCGACTGGGCCGCGATCATCCGCGAGCGGCTTGCGGGCTCCGAGCCCCGGCACCGCGTGGAAGACTGGCTGGCGCCCGGGTTGTCGGCGGCGGCCACGCAGGCCTATCGCAGCTACTTCCCCGAGAATCCGCTTCCCGCCGCCGTGCTGGTGCCCCTGATCGAGCGCGCGGAGCTCACCGTGCTGCTCACCCAACGCGCGACCCGCCTGCGCAGTCACGCCGGCCAGGTCAGTTTTCCTGGCGGGCGCATTGAGCCGGGAGACGCCGGCCCGCGCGCCGCGGCCTTGCGCGAGGCGCGTGAGGAGATCGGTCTCGAGGAGCGCTTCGTCTCGGTGATCGGCTATCTTCCGGACCACGTGGTGATGACCGGCTTTCGTGTGACGCCGGTGGTGGCCTCCGTGCAGCCTGACTTTGCGCTGTCGCTCGACACCGGCGAGGTTGAGGCCACATTCGAGGTGCCGGTGAGTTACATCTTCGATCCCTCCAATTACCGCATGCGCCGCCGCCGTTCCGGTTTCACCGGCGAGGAGGTGGAGTTCTACGACATTCCCTATGGCGGACGTGACATCTGGGGGGCCACGGCCGGGATGCTCATGACTCTGTACCGGGTGTGCGTCGGACCGCTGCCGCATGACTGAGGCCGAACAGGCCGTGTCGGCGCTGCTGGCACTGATGGCGCAGCTGCGCGACCCGCAGCGCGGTTGTCCGTGGGATCGCGAGCAGACCTTCGCCACTATTGCTCCGTACACCGTCGAAGAGGCGTACGAGGTCGCCGATGCCATCGAGCGGGGTGATCGGGCACACCTGTGCGATGAGCTCGGTGATCTGCTGTTCCAGGTCGTGTTTCACGCGCGTATGGCCGAGGAGCGCGGCTGGTTCGATTTTGCCGCCGTGGCCCGCGGCATTCACGACAAGCTCGTGCGCCGTCACCCCCACTTGTTCGCCGGCGTCTCGCTCCCTCCGCAGGACCTGGTGCGCGTATGGGAGGAGCAGAAGGCGCAGGAGCGCGCCGCGACGGCCCATGCGACCCCCGGTGGCGGCGCCGTGTTGGGAGGTATTCCCAAGGCCCTGCCGGCGCTCACGCGCGCGACGAAACTGGGGCGTCGCGCGGCCCGGGTCGGCTTCGACTGGCCTGATGCGACGCAGGTACGTGCCAAGGTGCTCGAGGAGCTGCACGAGGTGGATGAGGCGCTGGGCGGCCCGGCGCGCGGTACTGACACGGGCGCGCTGGCCGATGAGCTTGGGGATCTGCTGTTCTCAATCGTCAACTGGACCCGGCACCTGCAAGTCGATGCCGAGCAGGCGCTGCGCGCGGCGAATGGCAAGTTCGAGCAGCGCTTTGCCCGCATGGAGGCGTCGGCGGGTGCGCGCGGCCTGGAGCTTGCGCAGCTCTCGGCTGCGCAGTGGGATGCGTTGTGGCGCGAGGCCAAACTGAACGGCAGCTGAAAAGATAGCGCGGCGCAGCGAAGGTCGCGAACCAACACGCGAATGCGTTACGCTTGAGCGCGGCGATGAGCATCAGACGCAGCACTCTGGTTGTTTTGTGGCTGTCCATGTGCGGCGCAGCGGGCGGATCAGTGTACGGCGCGCCCGTGCAGGCCGCTGCCGGGCTGGCCACGGTATCCATGGATCAGGCCGTGAAGATGGTCGAGCAGCGCTTCCGTGCGCGCGTGGTGAAAGCCGAAACGCAGAACGAGGGTGGCCGCACCGTATACGTCCTCAGGCTGTTGGACGACTCGGGCAAAGTCTGGACGGTGCACGTGGACGCGGCGAGCGGGTCGATTAGTTAGGCGCGGGACAAGCGAAGGCGGTATGCGCGTTCTCGTGGTCGAAGACGAACAGGCACTGCGCGATACGCTCAAGGCGCGTCTCGGGGAGGCGGGCTTCACGGTGGATATCGCGCGCGATGGCAACGAGGGCCTGTTCACAGGCCTGGAGTACCCCCTGGACGTCGCCATCATCGACCTGGGGCTCCCGGGTCTGCCCGGCCTGGAGCTGATCCGCCAGCTGCGGGCGGCGCGCAAGACCTACCCGATTCTGATTCTCACCGCGCGCGACAACTGGCAGGACAAGGTTGAGGGGCTGCAGGCCGGTGCGGATGATTACGTAGCCAAGCCGTTTCATTTCGAGGAAGTGCTCGCGCGCGTGCAGGCGCTGATGCGGCGCGCGGGCGGCTGGGCGAGTCCGCAGCTGAAGTGCGGACCGATCGTGCTCGACACCCGAGCCCAGACCGTCGCGGTGAACGGCGCGGCCGTGGAGCTCACCACCTTCGAGTACCGCATTCTCGAGCATCTCATGCTGCGTGCCGGGGATGTGATTTCCAAGACCGAGCTGACCGAACGCCTCTACGACCAGGACTTCGAGCGCGACAGCAACGTCATCGAAGTCCTGGTGGGACGCTTGCGCCGCAAGCTCGACCCGCGGGAGCAACTGCGCCCGATCGAGACACTGCGCGGCCGCGGCTATCGCTTCGCGTTGCCGCGCGATACCGCGTCCTGAAGGACCGGCGCGGCCTTCCGTGCACTCGCTCAGTCGGCG